>JBJYXA010000196.1:0-2478 GCA_046259705.1 Caldilineaceae bacterium | reverse complement strand
CCAAGGGGACGTTGAGGCTGTAGGTACCGTTGCCATCGCAGGAGAACATGTACTGTCCGTTGGCCAGCACCAGGGCGCAGACCGGGATGTCGTCCACGGTGCGCACGTTGCCCTGGATCGCTGCACTGGGCGGTGTCTCGACGATCACCCAGTCGACGCTCATCGTAAACGCTTCGTTTTCCCAAGGAAACGGCGTCGGTTGAATGGTGTCGCTGTACGCCTCGACCCAGTCTCGGTCCGGTACCCACATATTGAGATGAAACGCCATCGGCCCGGTCGGCACAAAACTCGTCTTCTCCCGGACAATCGTGCCGTCTACGAGCCATTTGACTCCGTTCGGCCTCCACCGGATTTCGTAAACGTGATAATCGGTCACCGAGCCGGACGCATACTGATACGACTCCGGATTCCCCCCGCCCAGTGGCTCGTTCATGTAAACATTCGTTGCGACTTCGTCCGGCCAATTCCCGAGTAGCTCGAAGTCTATTTCATCGTGCGACCTATCGCTTTCGCACTCCTGAGCCAGCGTATCGCTCAAATGATACAAAAAAATGCCGGCGACCGTTCCAGCCTGTACCGGCACATCCATCTTGGCGCGGACTTTGATGTTGAGCCCTTGTCCCACAGAAAAGAGCTGATTGCTGACAAGATCTGTTCCGTAAAAAGAGAAACCGGTTGGGTTATAGGTTTCAACAGGAATCCGTACGTTGCTTTCTGAGACTTTCGGGAGCGGAGAGTTTTGCGTGGTTCTGAACTGGGTTCGGCCAACGTAGGTGCCATCGCAGGGTCCCTGCCAGGTAGGAATATGCCAAACAGTGTCGGCGAGCAAACCTCCAGTGAAGTCATCGTAGAGAAGCGTACCCGCTGTCGATGCGCTAATAGGCAGCTGCAAAACTGTGGCAAGTATCAATAACCGCACTCGAGTGGCCGACATGTCTTTTCTGCTCTCCTCGGAGGTGATTTAACTCCTTCCAGTGCCCACACCTCTCTGCTTCTCCCGCGTGTGCGGCGTCAGCTTCGCTGCGCGCGGCGTCCGCCACACAGCCGTCGTGACCGACTACCCGCAGCCCAAGCCCTATAAAAAGCCCGCCGTTAGTAAAGCTACCAATCTTTTCTAAGATAGCGTGTTTTATCATTCAACGGGTTAATCGAGCTGTCGATGTTCCCGTACAATTAAAAGAATAGCCGTCTGCGGTTCCGCTTGCCGACCCGGATCCAGTGAAGTTGATTTCATTGCTTGTCGCCGTACCGCCCGCGGTAGCGAGATTCTGGCTGAAGCTAACACTGACACCGGGCTCTAACGCATAGACTAGTGGCCCCGACACGGTCACCCGGTTTCCATCTACCGCTCCACTGCGGGTGATATCGACCCCGATGCTATCGGCCCCAATGGCTGGGTAGCTTATGCTACAGCCATTTTGGCTGACGTATGTCCAGCCAGACCCGTCTTGGGTTTCAGTCTCCGTCTCGCCTAGAATAGAACAGGTGACGGTGACGGTCTCTTCTGCGAACCAATCCCCTGAAATATCGACGCAACTGGGGGCGTTCGGGTCGCCGCACTGCGGCGCCATAGAGGTCTCGCTGTAGGGCTGAAAACCGTCGGCGAAGCCGAACAGGGTGATGTTGCCGTTCTCGTCCACGGGGACGGTGAGGTCGTAGCGGCCCTGGCTGGCACCGCAGGAGAACATGTGCTGGCCATTGGCGAGTACCAAGGCACATAGCGGATCCCCCTCAAACGACTCGATCTCGCCGCTGAGGCGCACCCAGTTGTTGCCGGCGCACTCCATGCTGCGCGTCATGGCAATGAGTGGGCTGCCGGGGTCTGCGGTCTGGGTCTGGACAACGGCGGGCAGATTGGTTGGGTCGGCGGTGATCCGGTACGGGGCAAAGCCGTCGGCAAAGGCGAACAGCGTCACCTGACCCTGATCATCCAAGGGGACGTTGAGGCTGTAGGTACCGTTCCCATCGCAGGAGAACATGTACTGGCCGTTGGCCAGCGCCAAGGCGCAGACGGGGATGCCGTTGGTTGCGCGCACGTTGCCTCGGATGGACACCCAGGCCGGCGCCGCGTAATTCTCGGCGGACGTGTTCGTGCCGGGCCACTTGGCGGACAGTTCGCAAGTCACAAAAGCCGGCACCAAGGCTATCAACGTCAAGACAGCAAAAGAACCATAACCGCGACGCCACATCAGAATTCCCCCGTGCCTAGTAGGGTGGTATTTCCAACGATAGCTCGCCGCGATCGGTGTGATCCGGGGACGGCCAGGGAATGTTGATCTAGGTCAAGCTCCGAGCTAAAACGAGTCGGCGCGGCTCGCTGTCTGCCCGGAGGATTTTCCGCCGGTAGGAAGACACACGGGCCCCTGGATCGCGGCCAATGGCTTTCGGTCGGAAGAAGGCAGTCGACGTTTCCACGCCGACTGGCGGTTCGAGGCAAGATCGCCCCTCCTGAAGGTGCGCGGCAGGAGGCCGAAACAC
>JBJYXA010000195.1:0-2373 GCA_046259705.1 Caldilineaceae bacterium | reverse complement strand
CCAGAAAATTCTTCATCGCTACGGCCCGTCAAGCTTGGTCTGTGCCCTCGCACAAGCATCCCTTCATTGTAAGGCCTCGCGGCAGGTCTCCCCACCCCCGGCACGCGATGGTTCCAGCCGCTGAGCTATGGCGCGGGCAAGCTCCAAAGTCCGACCTGCGATTGAACCGATCAAAAGGCAATGACCGATTGTCGACGAATGACCATCGCTCTTGCACTCCGGACAATCCGACGCATATCCTCCGTAAACAAGAATCGCCTTGATCGGGTCATCACGCGCTGGGTTGTTATACAAAGGTCGCGACCCTGAGCAATGGGCGCCTGGCGGACAGCATCTCTCTTGGCGGCATCGGCTGAAAGAGAACGCTGACGCCTTTCGATTGAACAGGCAGCAGTGGTCTAAAGGCGTGCGGAAGGTGGCGAAACCCGCACAGCGAGGGTATCTAATGAAGGCGGCCGAAATGCACAAGAACGAAGGAATGCCGTCACTTGCGACCGATTCGATGAAAGAGCGGTTTCAGGGACTATGGACTCGATGCCTGCGCCCGGAGGCGGTCAATGACGCCAAGGCCATTTGGATGAACATGGAGGGGCATTACACCGAACCGCATCGGCATTACCACGACAAGCAGCACCTAGCGCATTGCCTGAAACAATTGGACCTGGCGGCCGAGCACATAGGTCAGCCTGCCCAAGTCGAAATGGCGATCTGGTTCCACGACGTCATCAACGAGCCGAGCGCTTCGGACAACGAGGCGCGCAGCGCGGCATTCTTCCGCTATTTCTCAGAAGGCGCGATGGATGAGCCCTTTATTTCCGCTGTCGTCGACCTGATTCTCGCGACGACCCATCGGGAGGCTCCGGAGGATTTGGATCAGCAGTTCATCTGCGACATCGACCTTGCCAGCTTCGGGTGTCCGTGGGATTGCTACATTAAGGACACGATGAACCTTAGGGAGGAATTCCCCGGGTCGGAAGAGGACTTCTACATCGGCAAGCGGACCTTCTTGCGGGCTCTGCTAGCCCGCGACCGGATCTTTCAGACCGATTTCTTCTACGATCGCTACGAGACCCAGGCTCGAGAGAATATTCGAGGCTTTTTCCGATTGTTCGACCAACCGTGGCGCTGATCCAGGAAGTCGTTCTTGGTCACCGGCCAGAACGCGTCTGCCCCGAGTACCAGAGGACTTGCGCAAACGGTATAGTCAATCCCAACCGGTCTTGGAGTTGGGGCGGTAGATTCCGGCTGGAGGCGAAGCAAGAGTGCGATTGGGCGCGCCAACGCACCGAAACCGATGAAGAGGCTCTGAGATATTCTTGATCCTGGGCAACATGATCGGCGCAAATACATCGCTCTGACAAAAGAGACGGCTGGGGCTAGCAAGCTCACCCCAGCTCGTGGTGTGCCGGCTCTACTTCCGGCGCGACCATCACTTATAGATGGTTTCCGAACAGGTCCAAGTCTCGATCTTGTCCCCGTATGCGTCTTTCGCCTTCTCGCAGGTTTTGGGATCGATGGCGCCATCCCACTGGCATACATCCGTACCCTCTAGGGCGGTTTTCGAGCCGAATTTGTACAGCGTCCAATCATTCTCGATGAAGTCGGCGGTCGCAGTGTCCTCTATCTCGATCTTATTTGGATCAGAAGAGCTGCACAGATGCTCGTGGGGCTTAATTCTACCGAACCTGTCACGCGGAAGCGCAGCAGTAGAATCAACGCAGTTACCTAGCGGATTGAAGCTTGAATTATAAGTATCGCAAGTGAGACCGGAGTTCTCGGCTACAAACAAGCAATCGGCGTCTGACGCGCACTCGTTGGCGCATGCAGCGGTTACTTCATCATTGGTTGGCTTGCTGTCGCCATTGGTGCCCGGGCAACTCCGCGTGTCATCCCAGCTCATGCATCCATTCTCCGTGTCCCTACAGCTACCGAATCGGGCGAGACGCTCAGTTTGACCGTCAACGCTCGTATAAGCGAATCCCAAAGCATACGTATAGTGTAAATCGTACGGCGCCATGCTTATACAATGCCCTTCACCCTCGGGAACACATCCGCCCTTGTCATACAAGTCCTGCTCCTGCGCCGTCTGCGGCTGGTACAAACTTCCATCATCGTTGAACTTGCAACCTACGTAGACGACCCCCTTGCTCTTGCTCCCTTGGTCGACTTTAGCGGGGACATCCACGGAAACGGTTCCAGAATTTCCCTCGCCGGCATCACATTGCTGCGCACTCTTTACGTTTTTGCAGAGCGCCACAACGTCCATCACGATAGAGACTTCCAGGCGCCCGTCTTCTTTGAATGGCGCCTTCGCGGCACCGTAGATACACAGCTCGGAAAACGCCTTATACGCCCAAGCGTGTGCATTTTGCG
>JBJYXA010000194.1:0-3157 GCA_046259705.1 Caldilineaceae bacterium | reverse complement strand
CATCTGGAAATCCATGTTTCTCTCCTTCCAGTCGCTTTTCGTGAACTGACTTGTGAGTAATTCGGACGCTTGATCGTACTCAACTGAGTCATCCCTGGTGTCCTGCTCAGTTGTCCTCGCTCGGATGTTCTTGCCCAATTGGGAATCCACGCTAATGAACACGTGGGCATTGCCGGAAGGTCGCTTGCGCACTCGTTCCTCCAAGAGGCGCTTAGCGAAACGCGATTCAATGACGGAGGTATCGGTGCAATCGAACCGCGACCTCGGCGGCTACGGTTCGGCGCCAGCCAAATACTGCTATGTCATTCTGCATAGCTTACCAGATTTGTGTAACTTGCACCACAAGCCAAGACCCACAACGAGTCTGAAATGAGGCGACTTCAACGACCTTGCGCAACCTTCTGGTCGTCGAATACTGCCTTGCAGAAACGCGTCATACACATGCGCCAGCCAGGCACCCGATCCTACCCTACTGCTACGGAGCGTCTCCCCAATCGGGCACGGCCAATATTTCGCCATCGCGCAGCGCCGACTTGTGCGCCATGACGCCCGCAGCCATGTAGCGTACGGCCTCCCAGATATTGATTGCGGGCACTCTGTCATGGGCAATGGAATCGACAAATTCGTGGACCAGATAGGCGTGGGAGCCACCGTGGCCGCCGTAGTAATCGGATGTCTTGCTGACGGATCGGAAAGCTCTTTCAACATCCTTCGGCAGGGGATCGCGCATCTCGTCGATTGACACTGGCGTCACCGAGCGTTTGTCCACCCACGTGTCGTTTTCGAAGCTTGCCAACGTGCCGTATACTCGAAAGATCTCGCGCTCCGTGTGCCCGATTTCGCGATGTTCGCAGATGCGCATGGTTGCGCCATTGCTCATGTAGAAGAGCGCAGTTTCATTACTGAAGGCGGCACCTTCGTCTTCGAAGTAGGCATCATTGTTGCGGTTCGCATAGCCCCAGCAGCAGACTTTGGTCGCATGAGCCCGCATTACGCTGATGGGGCCGCTGGTCGAGTGGGTAGGGTAATGCATGGGGCCGGTCCGGACACCGCGCGCTTTGTACTCTTCGCGTAGCGCGAGCCATTCTGCGCCTGCTGCGCCGGTGGTTCGCCGCGCCATCACCTCACGCAGACTGGTCGGGGCGTCGATATCGTGGAAGTATTCGCCTTCGCTGTAGACAAAGTCACCGAAATCGCCCGCGTCGGCCCTGCGCCGGCAATACATGGTCTGAGGCCGGAAGAAAGTAGTTTCACCCAACATGTAGTGGCGACCGGTACGCTTCACGGTCTCGACCAGCCGGTCGCACCACTCGAGGATCTCTTCGTCGTCAGGGATGCTTGTCACCGGAACGGCGCTGTAGACATGCTTGCCGCACTCCATGGCCTGAACGCAATGCGCTGCATGTAGCCATGGCTGGGTAATGATCACCAGGGCGTCAACGTCGCTCGCGCAGATCGCGTCCAGCGTAGGATAGAGGTCTTCGGGATGCAGCTTCGACTGCCAAGCCGATCGTTTGGCAATCTGCGCCATACGGTCTGGCTCGCGATCGCACAACGCGATGCGCTTCACCAGCGGGTGGCTCATGAACAAATCTGCGAATTCGCTGCCGAACGCCCCGAGCCCAACCAGACCAAGGCTAATGCCCTGGCTGGGAGTCGAAGCTTGGTGATAGGCTATTGGCGTCATTGGCTTCCTCCGTCGGCGTGGGTCTCTTTTCTGCCGAGTATCGCATTGATGCTCTCTGAGAGGAAGCGGGGCATAGTTTACGCGCTGAGGGTTTCTCGACGGACCTGGAGTGAATCGCAGTGAAAAAACAGCAGTGTGTGAAGTTCAAAAGGGGGCTCAATCGGGGCCAGTTCGGTGGCTGGCCCCGTTGAGTTGGGATGGTGGTGGGGACTTATCTGGGATGTGGCCGGCGATGCGTCCGTGGCGACCCATTTGGTGGAAGTTCGCCCGTCGTCGAGCCGGGTGGCCTAGGCCAGTTCATGCGTCTGCCATGCAGGTCAGGGTTGATAGTACCGGCAGGGACTTGATGTGACTGCCGGTACTATCCGGTACGCTGCTGTCGTGCCGAATAACCCCGATACGAGTACTGGCATTACGCAAGGATAAATAACTTCAGAACGTTAGGTACTCGTACGACTTGTCTAGATCGCGGTGCTGTCGACGGTACCGACGAATACTACCGGCTGCTTTTCCTTCCAGACGCGCATCTCTTGGTACATTGCTTCAGCATTACCCAGACATGCCGCTCGCACCTCTTTGCACTTCATGTCATGAGTTGCCATGCGAGGCGTCATCATCGCGACAAACGGTTGCGAGCCCTCAGCACGGAAGCCTGGCCGTTCGCCCGGCGCTTCGCGGTCCCGGCGGCACTTGCGACCTACGTCGACAAGTCCAGACCGTGTCGCCGCTGCCATCAAAGCGGCGGCACTAATGGCGCCGAGAACAATATAGACTTCCAGCAGTACCATCAACATTGCGTCCGATTCATGCATCGTGTGCATCACACTGATACGACGATGACTGAACGAATGGGAGCTATTGCCACGACACTAACTTGACGAGGATATGCTCCGGTTCACCGCGCCCCGTAGAGCATTGGCCACTGAGAAACCATCTTCAGAACCGCTCGATGCTCGTTTGTTTGGCCGGTGACTTGCCGTAGAAGCGGCCCAACGAGCCTATCCTGTCCATCCTACCAGGCTTACTTTTGCGAGTATCTGGGTCCTCCGGCCTGCCACAGAAACCAAATGACACCAGCAGCAATCAGTACATCACCCAAGCTGAACGCCACTAGGTACGGCGCCCAGTTAGGAAGAAAGAAGCGATCCACCAAAAACTCGAGACGAGTCTCATGGACGGGCAAAAGCACGTTTTTCGAAGAACCGACTTGCTGTCCAACTTGCCACACGTCGAGGGGCACGTTGGGATAAATGCGATTCAACGTCCCCGGGCTGATCGGCATCAAACCGCCGTTGAGGGCAATTGCCGCCCCGTTCATGAGCAGTCCAGCGCCCATTGCCCAAAACGCTGGATAGCGCCGGTTGCACCACACGAAAAAAAACAGCAGCACCAGGGAGCTGCTAAGAACGACTACCGCCCAGCTTTGGCGTACGGTGCCCCAGGTACTCGGCAGATAGAAAAGGGCTATCT
>JBJYXA010000193.1:0-14717 GCA_046259705.1 Caldilineaceae bacterium | reverse complement strand
CGGCAATCACAAAGAACAGCGCCGCCGTGTAGCTCAGCGCCGTGACGATCTCATCAGGTTCGTCGGGCTTATTGCCGTTGAGCAGGTATCCGAATACCATCACGGCCGCCACAAGGGCAGGAAGTAGGAAGGCGACGAACGGGCCGACAAATATCCGGCTTGTGCGGATACTGTAGACCAGTTCGGCTACATCTACCGTGGGTCTACCGGGCACGCTGAAATTGGTATTGAACCACCTGCGTACGAAGGTAAATCCTGTCCCCAATACGCGCCAGTTGTTGACACGTACACCTTCTTCGAGTCCGGGTAACATACCCGGGATCGTGACATTGTAGTTGCGGAGATCCGGAGTCAAGATTGCATTTTGCCCTAGTTCCGCCGGCAGTAGCCGTATGCTGATATCATAACGGTCAAAGGGATACTGGACCGGATCGAACGCCTGGCGCAGGGCGGCGTTGAACGACCATATCACAAGGGTTTCGTCGTCCAGCTCCTTGCGCAGTATCTCATCCATCACCCAGGGTTCGTCGATGCGCTGCGGCATGACGACGCCTTCCTGCAACTCGATGCCATTGGGAATGCGTTGCCATACATAGCCGTTGACCGCCACAGACGTCGTGTCCGGAAACCGGATCGACTGTACAAGGATACCCGTCGGGATCTCTACGAGCGGACTATAGCCAAACTCCCTGTACTCATCGCGGAGTTGTTCCAAATAGCGGTTCATCTGTGTCTGGGTAGTGACGGCCACGCCATAGGTCATAGGAGCAGCACGCGCGAGTACGATGACGCCCACGATAGCGAGTACGGCGACGGCAGAGAATGCCAGCGACAGCGACCACAATTGCCTATGTGTGAGCTGGTAGGCACGCAATGCCAGCGCAATTGCTAGGACCAGCAGTATCGCTACGACCAACAGGAGATAGGTCTGCCGTACTAGTATCACCCGGCCGGGTGGCATGAAGTCAGCCGCCGACAACTCCAGCATGAGTGCCCAGTCTGTATGGTCTATCGGGGAAAAAAAGCTCCATGCCTCCTGCCCAGTCGCGGGAGCAATACGGCTCATGACCACCGATTCTCCGGCAAGCGCGCGCTGCGCAGCTTTCACATATGCGTGTTCGCCTAATGAAGCGAACTGGTCGAATATTGTCGTATTGGCCACGAGTTCGGGTACCGGATGTGCCAAATAGGCGCCCGAATCGGAATAGACGGTGCCATAGCCTGTTGCGCCGAGGTCCAGGTCTGCTACCAACTGTCGCATGCTGTCCAACGAGTAGTCGATGGCGACTACACCTTTAGGTCTGGCGTCGCTGCCAGGGCCTGTGAAGAAGGGCACACCATATTCTACCAAGACCTTGCCTACGCCCGTGGCCGCGAATGGATCTGTCCACGATGGACCATTCGTGATTGGCTCGTAGTACCAACCCGTTTGCGGCGCGTTCGGATCGTCACTCGGCGGCACCGTATAGTCGTAGTCCGACTCGCGCTCTTCGGCGACAATCTTGCCCGCCTGATCGCGGTGTACATAGATTATGTAGTGGTCATACTCGTCGGCGTAGGCGCCCGTGGCGTAGGCGACCGTAATGCCATCGATAGTGGGGTCTTTCTCTATCTCCTGATGCAGACGCTGTGCGATCTGGCTGCGGAGGATGCCCTCGTGTGTCAGTTCGCTAGCGATATCGTCCGCCGTTGCCATGCTTTGGGCAAACGCATTGCCCAGAGTCTGCGCCACCTCTTGGGCCTGCTCACCGGCACTTGCTTTCGCTTCTTCCATCCAAACGGTGCGAACGCGGACATAGTGCAAAATCAGCGCGAACAGCACGATAGCGCAAATGAACGTGGCGACGACTAAGCCGGCGCGTATGCGTCTCTGGATTCGGGTCAGAACATGCTCCGAACTGCCGTACCTAGCCAGGGATGGTTCGGGCTCTGTACTCGAATGTGATTCTGGTGGGAGGTAATCTGACTCGTCAATTGCCATGTGGTCCGCCGCGTTGCCCGTTCAAGAGGTAGTTGTTGCTGCACCAGAGTGACACACACCGCACTATAGCACAACGCGTTTGGAACGGATTAAGAGGATGCCGGTCGGCCAAATGGCTCGCCGGCCACTTCACTGCGGGCGCTCTACGGCCATGTTCACTGTGCCAATACCATGCCGCCACTATGCGTGCATCTGGTCGGCGGTAATCGCATTGGCGCATGTGCCGTTGCGTTCAAAGTCGCTTATGTTGGCCAACGTAGTCTGGGCTATGTTGCTCATGGCCTCGTCCGTGAAGAACGCCTGGTGTGCCGTAACCACCACATTGGGAAATGTCAATAGCCGGGCGAATACGTCATCGCGCACGACCTCGTTTGATAGGTCTTGAAAGAACAAATGCGCTTCTTCCTCATATACATCGATTCCAAGCGCACCGACTTGGCCAGTCTTGAGCGCTTCCACCACCGCTGCTGTATCGATAAGAGCGCCCCGGCTAGTATTAATGAGCATGACGCCGTGTCTCATCTGCCCGAGTGTATGCTCATTGACCATGTGATGTGTGTCCGGCGTAAGCGGAACATGGAATGTGATCGTACACGCTTCCTGCCAAATCTCCTCCAACGTTGTGTAGCGGACAATCCCCTTCAGTTCCGGTTGCTCATAGTAGTCGTAGGCAAGAAGCGTAGAACCAAAGCCGCTGAGCGCTTTGGCGACGTTGGCGCCGATACGTCCCGTGCCAACGATGCCTATGGTGCGGTCGCGCAGTTCAAAGCCCATCAGCCCATTGAGTTCGAAGTTGTTCTCGCGTGTACGGTTATAGCCGCGATGGATCTGGCGGGCGAGCACAAGCATCAGGCCCACAGTAAACTCGGAGATGGCGTTTGGTGAATAGGATGGCACTCGAGCGACTGAGATGTTGTGCTGCGCCGCAGCTTCCAAGTCGATTTGGTTGTATCCGGCGCTTCTCGTGGCTATCAACTGCGTTCCTTGCGCGGCCAAATTGGCGATAGTCGCAGCATTGACATCGTCGTTGACAAATACCGAGACAGCGGGGAATCCTTCGGCCAGACGAGTGGTAAGTGGACTCAATCTTGTTTCATAATATACAAGTTCGTGGCCGAAACGCTCGTTCTCCCGATTAAGCGAATCACGGTCGTAAGGCTTGGCGCTAAATACGGCGACCTTCATCATATTTCCTTTCCTCTGTTCCGGTCATCCGCACTTCCATTACCGACTGTCCTTATCGCGCCAGCGCAAAGACAACAGACCTTAGTTGACGAGCCGGCTAAGTGTTATGACCTCCTACGTGCTCAATGCTCGGCACGACGGGGGCAAATCGTATCATTGCCTAGAAGCACGCACAAGACAGATCGCGGCCACCCGGCCGTCGCCGACGCCCCAAATAAAGAAGGGCCCCGAAGGACCCTTCTTTGTTCGTCTAGGCGGGTCAGAACTCGACCCGATCTTGCGACTACTGGAAGTATGCCATGATCGCTTGGATTACGGACATCAAAGTGCTGACGTCATCCTCGCCGGCCTCGACCATATAGCCGCCCTGCTTAGTGTGCTGGTCAAACGACACCAGTTCAGCAGCGGCATCCTCATTGATTAGCTCCGCACGGTGGCATCCGCCACAAGCGCGTGAGGCGGGTCCGGTGACAACTTCCGGTATCGTACCAATGTTTCTATCCCAGCCCATGATTTCGTCGGAAGCCGAGAGCAGGCCTGGTAGAGACTTGGTCTGATCTGGAACATTGAACGCATCTTCCACGTGGCACGACAGACAATCCGTATTCCCGTGCTTGGGATACGGGAACTCGATGTGATGTTCATAGTGCATAGCCTGCACCGGATCGGCGAAGTCGATGTCGCCGATGTCGAAAGCCTGGCCCGAATGGATCGCATGCACATACGAATCAATGGATCTGGACTGCATTTCCAGATGCGATGCGCCGCTCTTGGTGATGTGACACATCCTGCAGACAACGACGTTTCCGCCTCGGTCCGGCGAGTGGAACGTCGTCGCTAATGCTTCGTGACAGTCATTGCAGCCATCCACGGTTTTGACGATCGGTTCGTAGAAGTCGTCGGCAAACGCATTGGAGCCTAAATCGAATGTCCGTGAAGGGGCGTTGAGGGCGAGCTGGACCTCATCTTCGTTGAACAACGCGGGCATCACTGCGATTTCGACGCGCTTTACCGTGCCGTCAGCGATCATGTCTGACCATGCGGACAGGTCCATCACGACTTCCCAATTGCCGTCTCCTTCGGACACCGTGGAGGCTCGGGGATGCTCAGCACCCACCTCATATTCGAGCGTTCTCTCATCGCCGTCACTGGAGATTTCGCCGTCGCCATTATCGTCAAAGAGCCGCTCATGGGGGCCGATGATGAAGTCTTTCGTGTCGTAGCCATATAGCCCAACCATGACTGTGGGCACTATATCACTCACGTCGAGTCCTTCGATATCCGGCGCTTCTGAGGCGCTGAATGCGATGGAGAGCTGGTCGCCATCGAGGGAGGCGCTGTCGATGGTGACGCTGATGGCGTCAGAGTACTTCAACCCAGGTTCCGCATAGATCACACTGTTGTATCCCGTGTGGATTTCGTTGAACGGGGCAGCATCGCCGTCAGCCGTATGGCAATCAGCGCAGTTTTCCGTGTTCAGATCTATGTCCTCATGGATGCGTGAGGGCCACAGGTTCGCCAGCGCCAACTCGGCAGTCCCGTATTCTTCGGAACCCGTCACAGGATGACAGCTCTTGCATGTTTCGCCCGTGAAGTTGGCGTCTGACAGAACTTCATCCAGCTTGCCTTCGTGACACGTTACACAGTTGGCCATCGACTGGGGATACGGGAATTCCATGGCGTGCGACATATGCACGTCATTCATCAGCCTCGTCTTGTACGCATACTGCTCTTGTTGCTCCGGCGTTAATTCCACTTCACCGGCAAGATACGCGGCCGCGAGTGCCGGGTCATCTACGAGAAGCTGCCATTCAAAATGTCCGCCTTCACCGTTATCGAGATGGCATGCCTTGCAGGTGTAGAAGTCGGTTGCCGGATCTTTGTCGACTTGGGCGTAGATGTAGCCATGCTTCAAGTACGGGTCGGAGTGACACTTGACACAGCCATCGTTGTTCGCAGCGGAAACGTAGTCAACACCGGCGCCCGTTTCGAGTAGCGCTGCAAACGGATATTTGCCTTGCCGAATACGAGCGGGGAGGGTCCCAACGATTTCGTCGGTCCCATAGACAACGATGATGCCATCCACCGCGCTCAAGTCGGTAGTTCCCGTCATCGTGCTCGTGATTCCACCATCGCCATCGTACGAAAGCTCACCCAGCAGAGACATTCTTTCGATGGCCGGCTCGAATTGAAACTTCGAATCTGCATATGGCGTGAAATAGATGCCGAGGGACGCTGCGTTCGTTCCGTCAAATGGAGCACCGTTCTTCGTCATCTGGAACGTCACCGTGCTCGTATCCGGATCCTCAAATGAATAGGACAGATCCGAAATCTGTATGACGCCGTCCTGGTATAGCTCATCATACGATGCCTGGTGCTCGTCACCCGCGTCCTTGTGACACGTCATACAGGACTCGGGCTCGGCGGCCATGGCCGCCGCCGTGTGCGGGTCGGTAGCATCCTGCGCAAACACATCCTGCGCAGAACCTAACATAATGGCGGCCATCAACATGACCGCCATGAGCGGGATTCCAACGACGAGTCTCATTTTCATACAAATCCCTCCTAATTACGAAGTCTGTGAGGAGTCTGGAATTGGAAGTAAACGTGCAACTCTTGTGCGTCGACAGACAATGGTTCCAATATGGCCAAGAACCGCGCAAGGGGGCACGCGGACGCTTCACCTATCATAAAGAGTGAACGCGCGAATTTCTAGGGGCACATGTCCTGTCTTGCCCAGGCATGTGTCCCAATTCGCAGGAAATCTAACTAATGTTGAGTAAATTCTTGGCCTGCATTGAGGATATCGAATGCAGAGTAGCAATCAGAAGATGAAAAGCGGGGGCAACTCAAGCATAAGCGTCGCGAGCTGCCCCCGTTCGATTCCCCTGTACGCGCTGTACAGCAGCTATTGCTCCGGCCACGCTCCAGGCGATGGCCGGGAGAAGTTCTCTACCTTACCCGATCCTCGTATCATAGTAGACGGCATTGCGCTGCGTGTTTTGCAGCCGCGTCGCGCGTCTCATGGACCATGCCCAGCCGATCAACAAAAAACCGATCGTCATCAATCCTCCGGCGACGATATAGGCAAGCAGCCTCGGCCATACAAAGATAGCAAAGGCTGTGAAAACGAAGATCAGGCCCGGAATAAACACCAACCACCACGATCGGCTCGCCCACTGTGCCGCCGTACCACCAAATCGCACAAATGTGGATGACCTATTGAACACTTCTACCCCCAAATCCTGGACGAGCAGTTGTATTCCGCCCGTCCACAGCTACAGCCTCAGCGCGTTTTTTGCCTCTAGACCCTCTACCGGCGGCGCCCGGTGAGGATGGAGATGTAGCGGAGGAGCCAGACGACAGCGCTCAATGCAGCCGCCACGTATGTCCAAGCTGCGGCATTCAGCACCTTGTTGACGCCACCCATCTCCTGCGGCGCCAGAATACCATCGGCGACGAGCAATTGTTTGGCTCGCGCGCTGGCGTTGAACTCCACCGGCAAAGTCACCAAGGAGAACACCGCCACCGCAGCGAACAGGATGACGCCGAGCCACGCTAATGGCGTCAGGCCAATGAGAATTCCGATAATAAACAGGATTGGCCCCAATTTGCTTCCGAACTGGACGGTCGGCACCATTACGGACCGCAAGGCAAGTGCAGGATATCGCGCTTGATCCTGGAGCGCATGGCCTGCCTCGTGTGCCGCGATACCGACCGCGGCAATGGACTGCGAATCGTAGACTGGGGCGCTGAGCCGCAATGTCTTCGAACGCGGGTCGTAGTGGTCAGTCAACTGACCCTGTACCCGCTCGATTTCCACATTAGATAGACCGTGTCCGTCCAAGATGCGGGCAGCGGCCTGAGCCCCCGTAAGGCCGGTCGAATTGGGCACCTTCGAGTACTTGTTGAAGGCAGACTGCACTCTGCGTTGAGCAACGATGCTCAACACAAGAAGCAGTAAGGCAACTATCATGAAAAGAGGATCACCACCGTAGTACACGTGTGTCTCCTTGGAACTTCGATATAGCGAAAGCACGACCGCTATCTGGGCAGCCGCTACGTCGCATGACTGTCATATTCGGTCTACGATGCGGGTATATCGATAGTCCGCATCTGCAAACGCGAGTCAAAATACACTACGCATAGATTGTACAACAGTTGCAAATGACCCGGATTAGCGTCCGGTTAGCATTGCGTTAGCGCGCCAATTGCCAGATCCTACAGTCCTGGAACGACATCAAGCATTCGGTAGTATTCATCAAACCAGCCGCATGGACAACCGCTTTGCGGAGTGTCGTCCGGGAAAGTCGGTGGTGGGGCCATATTTATGATCAAAGGAAGACGGATGACGGCGTTTGGCAGACTCGTCGTTTCCACCGCGCTCGGAGCAAGGGCGTCAACGGGCACCGAAGTTGTAGAACTTGGGCTCCAACTTGGGCCGGTCTGTCGAAGCGGCACTTTCATCAAATCGCTCCTGAGTAAGCGACGAATCCGATAATAGTATATCGTCATCTGCGCTTCTTTAGCGTAGATCGCCTGCAGAAGAGAGTCCGGACAGCCTCCAGACACCATGCATGGATCGAATTCTATTCCGGGTGGAACGAAGTACTCAGGTGCTCCGAGTAGCTGGATGGCTGCGGTTCTCGGAAGCCAGGTACCCCCACCAAGGTCGGCATCCATCCACTGAGCCTGCAAGGGCAGACCCATGGCGACCACGTGATCGACCGATTTTGTATCGCCATAGCCTATCAGGCGGTACGTTCCACTCGATGGCAGACGAATATTGTGATCGAGGGTAGGTGTCTCGGATGCGTACGCACTGACGAGGGTAGGCGGATAGTTGAGCCATACGTAATCTGCGCCGCTAGGAATGTTCAGCCCAAACTTGTCGTGGCGATTGCCAAACGCTCGCTCCATCTGATCAGCAAGCGACTGGATTTGTCCTGCCCCTCCAACGCCGATGTACGAATGGAAGCCAAAGGTTTGGCTGCCCAGGGTCTCTACCGATATCTGTTGTGGATAATCGAAGACGAACTCCGCCGTGAGGTCCGGATAGTCCCCCCAGATGAAGTATGTGCAGCCCATATTGGCTGGCACAGCAATCGCGCCACTCGCGGTACGAACGACATTGGCCATATCACTGCCTTCGAACCCATACTCGAAATAGCGTTCCAGTCGCCCGCTGGCGTTTGGTCCTCGTATCGGTTCCGCCTGCGCTGCCGGATGGTATCGAAACGTGGGCCATACTTGCTCAGTCACCTCTTTGCCGGCGGAAAAGAGACGCATCTCGGATGGGGGCACGGAAACCGGCCACTCGTCGAGAATTGGGCGCCGCCCCAAGCACACAAATTCCGTGTAACCTACTGTGTCAAGATACGAGGACATGCTGACCTCAATCGTAACCCGGTTACCGTCGCGATCGCCGCGCAGGTACTGAGTTACCCCGGCTTCATCAAAGACCAAGATTGAGCCGCGCAGTTGCTCTTCTG
Organism: Caldilineaceae bacterium; assembly: GCA_046259705.1. GTDB lineage: Bacteria > Chloroflexota > Anaerolineae > Caldilineales > Caldilineaceae > JASGTU01. The sequence continues at coordinate 6,059 of JBJYXA010000193.1, read as the reverse complement.
GTACTTGGCCAACGAGGTCCAAAACACTTAGACCGCGCGGTTCCAGCCACGCGGGTGCTTCGGCATTGTCCGCTGTCGCCGACTCTAGATCCTGCGCGTTCGCGGCAGCTGGAAACCATCCAGCCAGGATAGGAATCGCGATAAGCAATATCAGTAGAGGGTGAGCAATGCGGGTTCGTCTCATAGAATAGGAACCTTCGCGTTTTATCCGTTTGAACAGACTTTTTATCGGTATAGACCCGCTATGGCGCTCCGCGCGAAAATCAATTTGTCACGCAACATCGCGTGGTCATTTGACTAGACGGACTGGGGAGCTCGAAAGTTTCACCCAGAACGTCACCCGTACGCCTACCTGCGAGCCGGAAGAATGCGCCATGCGTCACGAAGCTCACGGCTACGCATCGCGGTGCTGGCCCCCAGATAGATGATGACGCCCATGGCGAGACCGCCAAACGTAGTCAGCCATAGGGGTAAGTTTCCGGTTCCCTCTATGCGTGAAAGCCACAGCCAGAGAGCGCCCGCCATCAATCCCGTGGCCAGCACACAGCGAGCAATCGTGCCTGCCAGACGCAGTCCATCCAGGCCACCCATACGCCGGCGTAGGAGCCACAACAGAAAGAGCATCTCAACGGTGGTGGCGGTGGTGTTGGCAAGCGCCAATCCTCCGTATCCCAGTGCATCCACCCACAACAGGCTCAGGAGAATGTTCAGGGTCATGGCGGCGACGCCCACTAGAACCGGCGTCCAAGTGTTGTGCAGTGCATAAAAGGCCCGCACTGTGATTTCGACCGCCGAGTGCGCCACCAGTCCCAGTGCATAGAACTGCAAGGCGTAGGCTACCATCATCGTGCTTTGTTCGGTGAATTGACGCCGTTGAAAGAGCAACTGAATGATAGGTACACGCAATATCAGAAGCGCCGCTGCTGCTGGTATTGTCAGAAAGAAGACAATGCGCAGTATCTGTCCAAAAGTTGCCCGCATAGCCTCAGTCTGGCCGGCCGCGATCTGCGCAGAGAGCGTCGGGAACGACGCCGTGGCAATTGCCTGCGCAAACACGCCCAGCGGCAACAGCATCAACAGCCATGCGTAGTTCAGCGAACTAAGACTGCCCTCCCCCAGACCGCTGGCGAGTATGGTGTTTACCAAAAAGTGAAGTTGCACGAAGAGTAGGCCGAGTACTCGAGGGCCCATCAACCGAAGCACCTCGTAGACGCCGGGGTCGCGTACCGTCCAGTCGAACGTGTATTTTGCGTGCTGCCGAAACAGACCCGGTATTTGCACCAGGAGATGGCCCGCAGCGCCGCACAACACACCTACGATTAGACCGTAGATGCCCATACGCGGTGCCAGAACCCACGCGCCCAGAATGATGGAAACGTTATAGACCACCGGCGCGAGTGCCGGGAGCAGAAAGTGTTGCAGCGCATTCAGCGCCGCCATGACGAGTCCGCTGGCGCCGAATATGACTGTGCTGATCATCATCCATCGCATGAGGCTGGCGCTAAGCGCCTGCTGTTCCGGAGCGAAGCCAGGTGCAATCACGTGTTCCACCAGTGCAGGTGCAAACACGGCGCCGGCCGCGGCGAGTAGCACGAGTACGAGCGTAACAAGGTTGAGTACGCGGCTGAACAGCAGCCACGCGCCGTTTCTGTCGTCTCTGACCCAATAGGTGGCAAAAGTGGGGATGAACGCGCTGCCGAGCGCGCCGCCCGCCACCAGTTGAAAGAGCAGATCAGGCAGCCGAAAAGCTGCCAAATAGGCGTCCAAGCTGGCGCTCGTGCCAAATTGGGCGCCGATGATGATCTCTCGCGCTAGGCCGGTGACGCGGCTTAGCACGAAGAATACCATCACGATGAGCGTGGCTCCGGCGATGCCGCGCAGATCTAGTCCTTGCGCCGAACTCGCAGGTTTCGCTTCATCAGTCGCCGATGCGGCCGTTTTTGCTGCGTCGGCGTTCGCTGTGGAGGTCTCCATGGGCGTCTATTATAGCTGCGAGAGGACGAACACGGATCCTGAGATCGACTCGTCCGTTATGAGTTGCGAGAATCGCATCGGGCGTTGTAAGTATGGGGATAAGTTACGATGCGTGTCTATCGGCTGTTCACTCTTCTGCGACGGTATTCCCAGCCAAGGATTATAAGGCACATCACGAGCGCACTTGCGCTGATACCGAGACCAATCCGCAGCGAACGCGGCTGGAATTCGAAGACCACTTCATGTTCTCCCGGTTCCAGTGCAACCCCGCGATAAACGAAGTTCACGGGGAATACATCTGCGCGTACGCCGTCGATGCTGGCGCGCCATCCGTCATGATACCGTTCTGAAAGCACGAGCACGCCCGGCTGTTCGGCGCGGGCGTGGACGACCAGGCGATCTGGTGTGTCCTCAGTTACGTCAGCGGGGGAGGCGGTGGGGTGATCGTTGGCAGGCTGCCCCATCTGTAGCACCGGCGCCTCACTGGCATTGATGACCACCCCGTTGCGCACATCGAAAGACTCATCCAGCAGTTTGTAAACCGCTTCGATATCTCCGGCTACGGGTGTCGCACTGTAGGCGACGTATGCGCGCGGCATGGGCGCAGCGCGTTCGTATATGTAGAATTCACCAGCGGGCACCTCATACCAGTCTAATCCGCCCACCGCCAAGGACGGTCTACCGTCGTCGTCCATGCAAAGCCGAGTTGCGGTATCGCCGCCGCCCGCGGCGAGAAATGCCACTTCATAACGATGACCGGGCGCACCGGATTCCGGTGCGAAATAGAAGGTCACTCTCTCCTGACCCGCAAGGCTGCTGGGGTCGAGCTCCTCTTCCAGCATGAGTGTTCGCTCTTTCCCCAACCGCCACATACGTATGATCAAATCGTCCTGCGGTGCTAGATCCCTGCCGCGCACGAACTGGACATCTAGTCGATTGATGGCTGAATCGTAAACTGGGAAGGTATCCGTCAACACTGTACTGCCTTCGATAACACCACTTTCCTTCATACAGGAGAGCGATTCGTATTCCATGCTTTCATTGGCTAGCGCAAGCGATCTAGGACTAACCAAATGGGTGACGTGCAGGACATCCAGCAGACGAGTAGATGGCTGATTGAAGAAGACGATATTGCCGTTATTCTTCAAATACGCCCCAATGCCAAGTGCGTTTTCCTTTGGATCACCGACCTCAACCAGTTCGCTTAGTCGCTCGGGCGCAATCGATGAATATCCGCCCGGCTCCGAGAACCCAAACAGCGGCAAGATATTGGGTCCGAACAAGGGATAGTCCCCAATCTGTACGGCCGCCACCCTTCCGGCCGGTGTCATCTCCTGCAACTGAACAATGCTCGGGGTAGACGGATACAATTCATTTACCCGACCGGTAGGGTTGTACCTCGAGCCCCAGAGAAAAAGGTCTAGAAACAAAAGGCCGATAATCATCCAGTCCACGGTTTGACGGTGTTCGGACCACTGTTTGCGAAGGACCACGAGGACGATGACCGCTGCGATCAGGCTGAGCGATGTGAGAATGGCTGGACGCACGATGGCGAACTCCGTGTGCACCTGCGCCGTATCGGTGGCGACCGCGCCGATTATGATAGACGCTGCGATGATAGCCGTAGCGGCAAGCGGTGTTACAGCCGTATGCGGCTCGTCCAGCCAATGGGCAGCGAGTATGCCCAGCACAATTGGCAACAGAAAGGCGGATCTCGTTAGCGAAATGTAGCCCATGAAGGGCAGCGTACCGGCAGCTCGGACACCGGGTCCGCCTAGGGTGAAGTACACGATCAGAAGTGCGGCGCCGGCCGCCAGCCACGTGTCGCGACGACGCGTCTGAAACGGCGCCGCGCATGCCAACAATAATGCCACGCTGCCCGCGTAGATAGTGTCCTCGTTATAGTTGACAGCGCCGCGATAGTTGAAAGTTTCCGTGGGATTGCCGAAATAATCTGGGACGAGCAGGGTGAGCAATTGCCCCGGTCGCAATGAGCGATCAAACCCGGTAACGCCAGCGCGGTTCGTTTCCCCGAGGTAGGAAACGAATGGCAGCAGGAGAAATGACGCCACGGCCATGCCCGCGCCTGTAATGAAGATGAACTGTGCAAGTGGTAGGAATGACCGCTGGTTTCGATCGATTTGGAAGACGCCAAACGTATGGCCTAGCGCGTTAAGTCCGAGCAGTATAATGAACGCGCCGGCAAACTGGAACTGCCCGTTGAGGATGGCAATGGCGAGAGAGAACGCCGATAGCACGGCGTAACGCCAGTCGCGCCGCTTTACGGCCAATTCATAAGTCCACAGTACGGCGGGTAGCCAGACCAGGGTTCCTATCAGGTTGGAGTATTCCAGCCATGTGATGAGATAGCCGCTCAACGCATATGTCAAGGCGCCGGCAATCGCAGCGCGTCGGGAGCGATCCGACGTGCGCAGAAATCCGTACATGCACACGGCGGCCCACATGACGTGAAGCCAGAGTGAGAGCGCGAAGCCGCGCGCAGCGCCGAAGACCCCGCCTAGGATCCGGAAAACCGGATAGTAGGACTGAGTCAACGGGTCCGCAAAACGCGGATGGCCGAGATAGATATCGGGATTCCAGAGGGAAGATCCGTCCGGGCCAAGGGAATGTGCCAGGAACGGGTACGACTGCCAGATGGGATCGGACAGCAGCCAATTATGAATGGGCCAATCGCCATTGAGCACCCATGGCAACTGGTTGTGGGCGATGTCGACTGCCAGAAATGTGAAGCCCGGTATCAGCCCGCGCCAGTGAAAAACGGAAACCACAAGCGCGAGTAGCACAACGGCGGCGGCATCGCGCCGGCGGTCACTGTTCGCCAACAACGCCCGAATTGTCTGTTTCGGATCGGGCGCGCCGTCCGATCGTACGTCGTTGCGTTTGGCGCGGGCTGCGGAGGCGGGTTCCATGATGGACAATAATAGTTTCGCGCCACCCGAAACGCCTATTTGCAGTACGACGGCCACGACCTCTCCAATTGGGCTGAGGGCGCTTGCCTGACCAGTTGCTATTCTGCTCTCACCCTCTTGGTCTGCTAGCGAGCGGCCATGCGGTACGCGTCCAGCGTACGATGGGCTGCAGATTGCCAAGAGAAGCCTGCGGCGCGCGCCAGACCGCGCCGGCGAAGTTCGTCACGGAGGACCGCCTGCCCTGCCAATAGTGCCAGCCCTGCGGTCCAGGCGTCTGCATCTTCCGGGGGAGCGAGCAGGGCTGCCTGCTCCGTCCCGCTGCCTGCGATCTCTCTCAGAACGGAGATGTCGCTACAGAGAACCGGCGTGCCGCTCGACAACGCCTCCAGTACGGGCAAGCCGAAGCCTTCGAAGACCGATGGAAATACAAAGGCCGTAGCAGCCCGATACCAGTCAGGCAACTCCTCATCCGGCAAGTAGCCGGGGAAGATCACGGAGTCGTGAAGCCCCAGCTCACCCACCTGCGTGAAGATAGTGTCGAAGTACCATCCCTTGCCGCCTGCGACGACGAGTTTGAACTCAGCGTTCTGGGCGCCGGCAGCATGGCGCCAGCGTGCGTACGCCGCCAGTAGCGTCGTCAGGTTCTTGCGTGGTTCCAGCGTGCCAAGGAAAAGGAAAAAACGTTCGGGCAGTTGCTTTCTATCGCGAAAAGCCTCGACGTGTTCCGCCGGTGCAGGCGAGAATCGAGCATCTACGCCATTATGGGCAACGGTGACTTTGTGCGCCGGCACTCCAAAGCAGCGCACCACGTCGTCCGCCGTCTGGCGGCTCACTGCGATGATGGCGGCGGCTTTGCGTGCACTCATCCGGCATAGGACGCTCAGATAGAGCCGTTTGGCGGGGGGAAGCAGTTGAGGCACGTGCAGAAAGCTGAGGTCATGTACCGTGACAACGCCGGGAACCTCCGTGGCTAACGGCAACACGTTGACTAAGCCGTGCACAATATCCGCACCCAGTCGGCGCAGATATCCGGGCAGCACGATCTGTTCCCAGGCAATGCGCGCCGCAGGCCTGTGCAAGGGCAACACCGTCGTGCGCACATCTATACCCGGTAGAGATCGTTCCGGTGTGTTGGTGAGTGCGGTGAGGTGCAGT
>JBJYXA010000192.1:0-13882 GCA_046259705.1 Caldilineaceae bacterium | reverse complement strand
GCACATGCCGACAGCAGTAGGCCCGCCACAAGCAGAATGCCCAGGATTGCTACAACTCGCTTACTCATGGTAGTTTTTTCCTTTCTCGCCTTGAGAACATCGAAACTCCATTGTTCGCTCTATTGATTCGACCCCACCGGCGAATCGTCTGTCCGTCGAGAAGCCGAACCCCAGACCCTACCAACCTAATGCAACGCTGAAGCTAGAAACTGGTGCACATGTATTCTCGGATGTCGTGCGGGCATTCACCTCCTCTCCGGCATTTGCCTTGGTTTGAGTACGCTACGGTTCAATTGAACAGACTACGCAGCCATACGCTTCGGCAATCAGGAATCTAGCGGAACTGACCGTGCACCGCGTTCAGGTTCACCGGCGGTTCAAGCGCTATGAGCGATCTGAGAGGCAACGCCGTATCGTCGAGTCGCTGTTCGTGTGCACAGTGTTGCGCGGTTCAAAGTCACTGAATCACGGGACTGTGTGCATACGCTTTCTGCACTGCGATACCGCAGTCCTAACAGATCAGCGTTGCCGTTGCTAGGCTGCCGAGTAGATCTTCAAAGGCGATGAGTATGGTCTGGGCTCACCTACGATCGGGTTTGCCCAAGATAGTCTCGAGACAGTTGCTACTGACACAAAAGCCCAAAGTGCGCCGTGTACAAGTCTTGCAGGAATTTCAAATCTGTATGCAGAGGTATACTGTATGTACTTCCATTGTACGCTTATGCACAATCGGTGTCAATTTTGGCCCAGATCCACTTACTAGCATCGGTCGTCGGGGGACCGAGGTTTTGTTGGACCGTCCAATGGCATAGCCAGAATTCGGCACAGCATATGCGCTGACGCCACGCATTTCCACATCCAGATGGGATAAACCGACTAATGACGAAAGAACTCCTCATCGGCATCGATGTTGGCACCACCAGCACCAAGTCCGTGCTCTTTGACGCGCAGGGCAATGTGCTCATCCAAGCTGCGCAGGAATATCCTACCGCCTATCCGGAACCTAATGGGGCCGAACAATCCCCGTTCGATTGGTGGCGGGCGACGTGCGATACGCTGCACGAGCTCTTCGCGGACGGCCGCTTCGATCCCGCTGATGTGGCCGCATTGGGTGTGAGTTCGCAGGCGCCGACGCTGACCCCGATGGACGCTGCTGGCGACGTGCTGCACCCGGCCCTTATCTGGATGGACAGACGCTCCGAGCCACAGTGCGAATGGCTGCGCGCACATATCGGCCAGGCCGAATTCGCTGCGATCAGTGGGGGGCGCATTGACCCGTACTTCCTCGCGCCCAAGCTGCTATGGTACAGGGAGCAGCGCGCGGACCTATTTGCCCGTACGAAGTGCATCCTGCAGGCCAATGGATACATTGTCTACCGGCTTACCGGTACCCTGACCATGGATAGCTCACAGGGCGGACTGAGTTTGTTGTTCGATGGCCGGCGCGAGCTGTGGTCGGATAAACTGTTGGCGGAACTGAAGATCGATCCGGCGATACTTCCACCGGTGTCACGATGCCCGCAGATTGTGGGAGAGATCTTGCCTTCTGCGGCCGAAGAATGTGGACTCGCCGCGGGCACGCCCGTCATCGCAGGCATGGTCGACGGAACAGCCGCGGCGGTGGAGGCCGGCGTCACCGAACCCGGAGACGCCGTAGAGATGACCGGCCAGAGTACCGTATTGATGGTCTGCAGCAGCCGCCCCTACCAGGGAGACATGCTGTTTCCTCTCGGTCACGCGATCCTTGACCGCTACCTAGTGGTGGGCGCGCAGGTTGCGTCCGGCGGCTCGTTGCGCTGGTTTCGAGACCAACTTGGTGAGCCAGAACGCCTCGCGGCCAAAGAACGCAATGTCGATGCGTTTGACCTGCTGGCCCGGCTTGCCTCGACAAGTCCACCCGGCGCCAATCATCTGGTCTTCCTCCCCTACATGTATGGCGAACGTTCACCCATCTGGGATACAGACGCTCGCGGCGTTTTCTTCGGACTTTCGCTGGCAACAACCAAGGCTGATCTCATACGCGCTGTCATGGAGGGCGCGGCGTACGGTCTGCGACACAACCTGGATGCTGCTGCTGACGCCGGCTTTCCTGCACGAAAACTCGCCTGCGTAGGCGGCGGAGCGCGCAGTCAGCTTTGGAATCAGATCAAAGCTGATGTGCTCCAGCGCCCGGTACACGTTCCGAAAACAGCTACCGGGGCCCCCCTGGGCGACGCCATCGTAGCGGCCGCCGCAGTCGGGCTGTACGGTGATGTGAAATCGGCCGTTCTTGGCATGACGTCGTCCGGTGTAGAGTATCAGCCGAACGCCGACCTCGCGGAAGTCTACGATGCACTTTACGATGTCTATCTTGAGCTTTACCCGGCATTGCGCGAGCCATTTGCGCACCTCGCTGCTGTACCTAACGATTGACGGCGCAATTCCAAAGAATCATCGTAGTCTCTGTAGGACCATGGTCACCATGCTGAAGACGGGTGTTAGGAAAGCAACGATGGAGAAAAAACCCATGAGTCAACCGGCAGAACCAGGGCAGGATGATCGGTCTGTTGCTAGGCGCTGGCTGGCTAAGTCATTAGTCGGAAGCGTGGTGCTGGCGACGCTGCTTTTCGTATCGGCCGGAACCGTCCGTTGGCCGATGGCGTGGTTGCTATTTGTGCTATTCGTCGCCGTGGCGATCGCCACCTATCTACTCGTCGATCCCGCCCTAATCGCCGAACGCAGTCTCAATCGTCGCAGCACTCAGAAGTGGGACAATGTCCTGATGGGAGTGTACGGCACGCTCACCGTGCTGGTGGTGCCGGTAGTCGCCGGCCTCGATTTCCGATTCGACTGGTCGCCGGAGCTACCGGTGCTGGTTGAGATAGTAGCCCTCGTCGTGAACATAGCCGGATGGTCGCTGCATATCTGGGCCATGCGCGCCAACGCTTTCTTCGCCATCGTAGTACGTCTGCAGGAGGACAGGCACCAGACAGTTGCCACGGGAGGTCCATATCAGTGGATACGCCATCCCGGATACTCAGGCGGAATTTGCTTCAACGTGGCCACACCTATCATGTTGGGTTCGCTCTGGGGGCTCATTCCGGCCATGATTGCTGCGCTGCTGCTAGTGTTACGCACGGCCCTCGAAGATCGGCTGCTGCATCGGAAATTAGCCGGTTATGTACAATATGCTGCTACTGTGCGATACCGGCTAGTTCCTGGTGTTTGGTAGTAGATCGGACGCGATGTCGTTACGATATTTCTCAACGATGCAATGATAAATGCTGCGGCGCAGCCGAACACGGACATCCATCGGTTACAAATCGGTCAGCAAAATACGGTTACCTGATGTGCCATGTCTTTAGGCCAATTGGGCGTCACCACGGCTTTCGGCTTTCGATTTCATCTGTTCTGACATCGCTGATGAAGCAGTGTATTCAACTCGTGTTGACAAGAACTCCACAAACATAGCAACGAACGCCGAGACCGGATGCTTCTCAGCTTTATCGGTACGAGGAAGTGTACGTAAGAATCTGGCATGATCTCCCTGCATCCTTAACTCAGCAACCCGTTCGAATGCAATGTCCTCAAGCCCGTGTAGTTGAATCATATCGACTTTCTCCCTTGTGAATAGGCAACAGTCGGCTACCTAAGCCACCGACTGTTCAAGCTCTCGCCGGGCAGCTTCCCAACCCAGAATGGCACGCTTTCTCGTTGCGTTCCATCGATAGTTGCTCACAGCCCCCGTGCTCCGGATCACGCGGTGACACGGAATCAAGAATGCAATGGCGTTGTTGCTTAGCGCATTGCCGACCGCCCGACTTGCATTAGGCATATGGATGGCGCGAGCCACATCCTGATAGGTGCCAACTGAACCGGAAGGAATCTGTAGCAGTGCCACCCACACCTTGAGTTGAAAGTTAGTACCTTTGAGAAACAACGACAACGGACGATCCGGATCTTTCTCGTGACCGCCGAAAATGCGTTCTGTATAGGGGCCGGTGACTTCTGAACGAGCCTCAAGTCGCGCACTCGGCCACCGGGTGGCCAAATCGGCGACCGCACCGTCCCAGCCACCGCCGTTCAGAAACGACAGCGCACACACACCGCGTTCGGTCACGGCCAACAGACATTCGCCAAAGGGAGTATCATGCCGCCCATACTGGATGGTCAGCCCCGCTCCCTGGGCTTTGTACTCACCCGGCGTCACCGCGTCTACGCTTACGAACAGATCGTGCAGCCGGCTGGGGCCGGATAACCCGGCGTCATATGCCGCGTCCAACACCGGACGAGACTCAGCCAGTAATTCTTTGGCGTGCTCCAGCGTAAGGTATTGTAGGAATCTCTTTGGGCTGATACCCGCCCAGCGCGTGAACACCCGCTGCAGGTGGAAGGGGCTCACCGCTAGGTTAACAGCCACGTCTTCCAAGGACGGTTGTTCGAGTCGACGGTCCTCGATATACTCGATCGCCTGCTCAACTAGTGCGTAATCCGCTGAATTCCATTCTTTGTTCATGCTAAAGACCTACTCCCGTGGTCAATCCTGTCCGTGTCTCAACTTCCTCAACACGCATTGTACATACCTGCATCTACCCGATCCACCCGATTCTTGCGCCCATTCATCTGGGACACACCACTCGAGATAACCACTAGGACTTAGGACTGTCTGATTTTGACATCGTAGATGCTCTACGATATGGTAATTCAGTAGTTTTTCATATACTGGGCTGGAGGTTCCTTGCCGCACATGTTACACATTCGCTTCACACCGCTTTCGCCTAGGCGCATTGAGGGAAGCATGCACTAGCCGCTGTTGCGACTGGTTCTGTTGCCCTCGCCAGGCCGGCTCGACTGGAGCCACACCGGCAAGTGTCTCTGCTTCCATAACGCCACACCGTACGTCGGGTGGCGTTTTTTGTTGGCAAGTCGTGCCGAACCTCCTGGAGGAATCTGCATGAGTGATTACGCTGGCACCGGCTCGCATCTTCAATCAAATTACAGACTCAACTACCATAGCAACGGATTCGACTAGGAGACAATGATGGACAGCAAAAAGCCTAAAGTCAATAAGTGCGTACTCGCCTATTCCGGCGGGTTGGATACCAGCATCATCGTGCCGTGGCTGCGCAATAACTATAACTGCGAAGTCATTTGCTTCTGCGCGAATTTGGGACAAAGCGACGAATTGCCCGGACTCGAAGAGAAAGCCTTAGCATCCGGTGCCTCAAAGGTCTACGTAGAGGACCTGCGCGCAGAGTTCCTGACCGACTTTGTCTTCCCAACCATGCAGGCCGGCGCCGTATACGAACGGGATTATCTCCTCGGCACCTCCATGGCGCGTCCCCTCATCGCCAAGCGCTTAGTCGAGGTGGCCGAGCTGGAAGGCGCCGACGCAGTGGCGCACGGCGCCACAGGCAAGGGCAATGACCAGGTCAGGTTTGAGTTGACGGTGATGGCGCTCAACCCGCGACTGACCATCATCGCGCCGTGGCGCGAGTGGAATATCCGCGGACGCAAAGACGCGATCGAATATGCGGCCGAATACAACGTGCCCGTTAAGGCCACGGCTGATCGCATCTACAGCCAAGATCGCAATCTCTGGCATCTGAGCAACGAGGGCGGCCCGCTCGAAGATCCTTGGAATGAGCCGCCGGACGATATGTTTGAATGGACGGTTTCGCCCGAAGCGGCGCCCAGCCAGCCGGAATATGTTGAGCTGTATTTCCGAAATGGGATTCCGGAACGCATAAACGGCGTTGCCAAGGGCCCGGTGGGTCTGGTCGAAGAGCTCAATTCTTTAGGCGCGAAGCATGGCGTCGGTCGCGTGGATATCGTGGAAAACCGGTTGGTTGGTATGAAGAGTCACGGCGTTTACGAAACCCCGGGAGGCACGATCCTGTACACGGCGCACGCCGCGCTTGAGCAACTCTGTCTCGACCGCGAGACGCTGCACTACAAACAACAAGTCGCTCTGCGCTACGCCGACCTCGTGTACAACGGACAATGGTTCTCACCGTTGCGCGAGGCACTGGACGCCTTCGTGCAATCCACTGAGCAGAACCTGACAGGTCGTGTCCGTCTTAAGCTGTATAAGGGCAACGTTATCCTCGCCGGTCGCGAAAGCCCCTACAGCCTTTACCGCGAGGACTATGTGACCTTTGACGCTGACGACGTGTACAATCAGGCGGATGCGGAGGGCTTCATTCGCCTATTCGGCCTTCCGATGAAAGTGGCCGCGATGCTCAAGATCCAAGGAAAAGGTGTCAGCGGGTACGAAATACCGGACTACGACGACTTCAAGCGCGATTGAGAACGGATTAGCCACGGGAGCGGCGTTTGGGCGGAGAGCATGCGAGCACAGCGATAACGCTTGGTGACGAAACTCCGCCCGTCCCGGTACGTCTGGAACGGCTGGCGCCGCAACATGCGCCGGATGCTGCGCGGCTTCATGTTGCCGCACAGCCCGGCACGTTTCTCACCGCCTTAGGACCGGATATTCTACAGATCGTCTACGAGCGGCTGCCTAGTACCACGGTTGGCTTCGGTTTTGCGATCACGTCGGACGCGTGCAGAGACAATCGGCGAATCCCTATTGGCTTCGTGAGCGCCACCACCAGTGTGGGCAGCCTCTTTGTTCGGACCGGGCTATCGAGAGCCGGTAGCCTTGCACCACGCCTCATCTCCCGCTACGTCCGGCATCCGGCGCTGATCGGCCGCACGTTACAAACTGTACTCTACCCGTTCATCAGCAAAGGAGCGGGTGACGACGTGCGCCAAGATAGCCACGGGGCGGACGGCGGTAGCGCAGAGCTGCTGTCCATCATGGTCGAAGATCAGTGGCGGAATCACGGAGTCGGCGCTATGCTGATCGACGCCCTGGTTGCCGAATGCAGTAGGCGCGACCTGAGACACCTCGACGTGACCGTGGACAGTGCGAACGGCGGCGCGCGCCGCTTCTATGAACGACATGGCTTTGCACTGCAACAGAGTTTCCGTCTCTATGGGCGCGACATGTGTGGCTATGGCCGACCCATTCCACAATCCGATCCGGCGCCGTGAAACCTGATCCCGCAGAGGACATGGACGCTAGACCGCGCAACCAGGATCCGCTGCCAGCACCTGAGCCTTCGTTGTCCGGCCTGCGCTTCAGCCGCAGACGGCTCATATGGATTGGCGGTTTGGCCATCGCCACCGTTGTTGGGTTGTTGGCTATCGGCGACGCGCCCACCACGTTCAGCGCGATCCAGCAGGCCGAATGGCGCTTCGTGGGCTTCGCCGTGTTGATTCACTATAGTGGTTTCGCGGTGCGCGGCCACCGATGGCAGCTACTCTTGCGCGCTACAGGTCACCGACTCGCCTACGTACGCGTCACCGCCATACTGATTGGCGGATGGTTTGTCAGCGCATTGTTGCCCGCCCGCTTGGGCGACGTGTTTCGCATCGCCATCCTCAAGGTTCCACCTCGACCGAACCAGGAGACCGTACCAGTCGCCGATAGTCTGAGTTCCATCATCCTGGAGCGGGCGCTGGATATCTGTGCGCTTCTGCTGTTGAGTGTGACATTCGGATACATGGCGCTTGGCGCTTCGTTGCCGCGTTGGATCATGACGTCATACGGCGTCGCGCTGGCCATCCTCTTAGTGCTTGTCGTGGCCCTCTTCGCGGCGCCCGGCATCCTCGACTGGCTGTACCATCGCAGCGAACGTCGCGTTTGGACTGCCGCGCTGGGATTCGCAAGGCAGACGTTTTGCAGCCTGCGCACATTGCCTGCCCATCCTGCCATTGCCATTGCCGCCATTGGTGAGAGCGTCTATATCTGGCTGTGCGATGCGCTTTTGCTCTGGTTCGTACTGACGGCCGCCGGCGTGCGAATGGATCTCGCCAACGCCGGATTCGTCGCCCTTACCGTAGACATTTCGGCGGCGGTTCCGCTGACGCCCGGCGGTATGGGGCAAATCGAAGCGGCCTACTCAGCACTCTTGGCCATGCTTTCGGTGGAGCCCGCGGCAATTGCCGCTAGTGTGCTCCTCGTCCGGCTGATTACGTACTGGAGTTTTCTGTTGTTCAGCGGCGCTGTCCTCTTCGCCTCCGGCCTCGGCGGCGTTTTCTTCAAACAGCCTACGGCCGTTACACCGGAAGGGGTCGAAACCATTTCGACCACTGAGCCGTCATAACTCTTATGCGCACGCTATACCGCCGCCACCACGCTTTCGTGCTGCTGTTTCTGCTGTTCGTCAGCTTCCGGCTTCTGGCGATACTGCTGTTCCGGCCCGGCGGCTTCATAACCGACTTCTCTGACTTCGATTTCTATTACACATGGGGAACCCTTGTCCCCATGGGCTATCACGCCTACGACAACCTGTGGACGGCCTATCCCCCCCTCTTCCCCGCCGTCATGCTCACTGTTTTTGAGGCGTCCAGTCGCATCCCTCCCTGGGTGGAACCACGCCTCGCTTTCCATGTGCTGTTTGGGCTCACGCTGTTGATCTTTGAGAGCGGCAACTTTGTCCTCATCTACCGGCTTGGGAACCGCTTAGGCTGGGCAGCAATGCCGCTCGGTGCAGAACCTGCCCGTACACCGTTCCCACCTGGGCTCGTTCCGTGTGTGCTGTACGCGCTCTTTTTCGTGCCAGTCTACACGCTGATCGGCTGGTTCGAACCCATGCCGCTCTTCTTCATGCTCTTGAGCCTCGACCTGTTGTTGGTCGACAGCATGTGGGGCTGGGGCGGAAGCGCTGTCGCGGCAGGACTTGGTTTCCTTACCAAGCTTACGCCAATGTTACTAGTGCCCATAGCCGTGCGCTGGCTCGGGGTGAAACTCAGCTGGCGCGCAGTCCGTGAAGAATGGTTCAGCCGCGCTTCAGGGGGAAACATTGCCCGGGCCGTTGCATACGTGGCGATATTCTTCGCGGTGGTTGTCGGCGTTGGATACCCATTCGTACGCGCTAATCCGAGCCTGGCCTTCAGCAGCTTCCGCATTCAGAGCATTCGTCCGCCGTGGCAGAGCGTTTGGGCCGTCATTGACGGCTTCTATGGCTACGGATTGGTCCCGCTCGATATGCGCAACCTGAACGGCCTAGCAGGTCCGCTGTGGGAGACGAGCCTGCCATGGACGTGGATCGGCCTCGCATTTGTTGCTGTGTATCTGTGGCTCTACACGCGCCGCTATGACTGGGCAAACCCACGGACACCCGTCGCCTTTTCAGCCGTAAGCGTCCTTCTGCTCTTCCTGTATAGCAAGGGATGGAGCCCACAATTCTTGCTTTGGGTGCTCGTCTATATCGCGTTGCTGCTGCCAACCCTGCGTGGTGTCACGCTTGCCGTCGTGCTCAGTCTGATCAATTTCGTTGAGGCCGATGTATTCCTCATCATCTTGCCCGAAGAGCACTGGATCATGGTTGGCACTGTTGTAGCCCGCACCCTCTTGCTCATACTGCTCATGCTCGAGTTCTTGGCTCAAATCTGGCCCAACGAGCGGCGGGGCGTTGTGCTGCGGAAGTTCTCAGCCTACGCTTCATGGGCCATCATTGCGGTCAGCATTGTGGCGGCAATCGTCGCTGCGCCGCGCGCCGCGCAGGCCTATGCGGACAGGCGTCTGGCTGAACACCCTTGCCCGGGCGCCGTAGAATATTTGCGCGAACAGGCGCAATGGCCAAGCAGCACAATCGTGTCGCAACAGAGCGAGGTATGGCGCGATCTGTATCCGTGGCTGCGCAACGAATATGAGATCCATGTTTTGGACGGCTACGCGAACGAGCAGACGCCCGAATCCATGGTTCTCCAAAATCTTGAGACCGTACTGGCAACCCGCGACACACGCGAGTTTTGGTGGATTGAGCGCACCGACATCCCTCCGTCACCCACGAGCCCATTGTCGGCCCGCACCGAGTTCTTGGATCGGCAAGACACAGAAGTCGTGGACGAGAACCGCTTCGGCGCTTGCACGTTGACGCTGGTTGCTCAGCTGGATCCGCAACGCCCGACCGCCGTGGCAGAGGTAGCTGGAGGACCGCTTGATCTGTTGGACATTGAAGTTGGGACGGCTCATATGGGCGACCGGCTTCCGCTGGTGCTATACTGGCTCGGCAGAACACCAATTGCTGACAGCTATACAGTCTTTGTACAGTTGCTGGATGCAAATGGCGACATCGTTGCGCAACAAGATAATCTGCCGGTGCAGGGGCTCGCGCCCACCAACACATGGCAGAGTGGCGTAGTCATCCGTGATCCGTATTTGCTGGACCTGGGCACAGTCAAGCAACCCGGCTCGTACGACCTGGCTATCGGCCTCTACGACGAAGAAGGCAAACGGGTGACCTTGACCGACGAGAGTGGAACTACAGCCGACTTCTATTCGTACCCTGTAGTCATAGACGGTAATTGACGAACCGATGAACGTTTCGGTGTGACAGCATAGAAAAACTCTTGCAGAACAATTCCTTTCTCCAGACGATTGCAACAAAAGAGCGTGGTATTGCGTTTCTGGTATTCTGCACGCTGCTTGTCTTCTACCTCATCACCTATACCGGCGTTATCCAAAGCAGTGACGGTCTAGCTATGTTTGCGACGGCCGAGAGTATTGTGCGGCACGGAAGTATAGACAGTAATCAGCTCATATGGATGGGCAACCAACAGGGGAACTTCGCAGCGGACGGAGATTTGTACAGCCGCAAGGGGCTAGGGATGACCTTGTTGGCCATTCCCTTAATCTGGATCGCACGCCTGTCGAATTCGGCAGGGCTCGTCCATACCGCACTCCTGCTCAATCCGATCATCACCGCCTTGACCGGCGCGCTCGTCTACCGGGCGGGCCAGCGACTGCGCTGGCAGCGTAGGACTGCGCTCGTCACCGCGCTAGTATTCGGTCTTGCAACACTGGCCTGGCCCTACACGCAAACCTTTTTCAGCGACCCTATCTGCGCCTTTGGACTTTTCGGCGGATTTTATGGTCTGTTGGCCTACGCCCAGACAGGTAACAAGCGCCATCTCTTCCTCGGCGGCGTGGCGTGGGGCATCGCCTATCTCACGCGCGTCGCCAACCTGGTAACGCTGCCGCTATACCTGGGAGCGCTCTACGTATCCGTCCTACATGGGACTGGTCTGATCCGCCTGAGGCAACGGGATCGGGCGACAATGATTACGCTCCTCGTTCGGCGCTACTGGCGTCCTTTCGTCAGCTTTCTCGTTCCGGTTGTGCTGGCCGGGCTTCTGTCTCTCTGGTGGAATTGGGCCCGCTATGGCAGCATCTTTGACAGCGGTTACGTAGAAACGGAACGCTTCAGCGCGAATTGGCTGTTCGGCATTACCGGACTATTGGTCGGACCGGCGCGCGGCCTTGTATGGTACAGCCCGGCGCTTCTGCTGGCCATACCGGGCGCCGTGTGGTTCTGGCGGCATGCCCGCCAAACGCTCTTCTTTACCCTTATTCTGGTGATTATCTACGTTCTGTTCTATGGAAAATGGTACATGTGGCACGGCGGCTACAGTTGGGGACCTCGATTTCTCGTGCCCACGATTCCATTCCTTGCCTTATTGACCGGTCCTGCTCTGGGAAAGTGGCTGGTGCAGGGTACAGCCGGTATCCTTGGCCAAGCCGCTGTTTCACTTCTGCTCGCGGTATCCGTCGGCGTCCAGTGGCTCGGAATGCTAGTACCTTACCATCTCGTGCAGGACTGGCTTGACGCCGCAGTGCAGCCCCTCTATGCTCCAGAGACGTTTACGCGACTCGAATACTCACCCTTGATTCTTCAGTGGCAATTTCTGCGGCCGGAGAACATCTCACTTGCGTGGTACCGCAGCATGCAGGCGGGCGCAAACGTCTGGTTGATCCTTCTGTTGCTGCTTTTGTCGTTGGCGCTGGCCGTGCTGGCCGTGGTCCGTCAGACGTCGCCACGAGAGGCTGCGGCTCGAGGCTACCGGCAGTGGGTTTACGGAGCAGGCCTTTTCGTCGTAGTCGTCGTGCTGCTCACGCACTATTACGCAGCACTGACCGATCCGGAACTGCGCCGCGCCGCCGCACGCATCCAGATGAACGAAAGCCATGGCGAAGCCGTTGTACTGACGATACCGAAGGATACGCAGGCATTCGCCAACGTATACCACGGCCGGCTGCCCACATACGGTCTAGCCCAACAGGGCGACATGGACGATTTCGCGCAATTCTGGCTGGAACGCATTCGCGGCACTCATGATCGCGTATGGCTACTGCCCGACGACACGCTGCCGGAGAAATCAGTCTGGGAGCGTACAATGCGTATGGAAGATTTCCTCCTTTTAGATACGCGTATGGCGCAACCCGACGGGCAGCGGCTCGCGCTGTATACGATCAGCCCGGTTGAGGAACTGGAACAGGTAGGCTTGGGGACCGTGTTCGGCGATCCGGCGTTGGTGGACGTCGGCATTGACGATGCCAATGGCTGGTTCCGGTTGCGGGGCTATTCCTTGTCGCCGGAGACGCGACCTGGTGGCGAGCTGCTGCTTGAGCTGTACTGGGAGAGTCTTCAGCCCGTAGACGAGAACTACCAAGTTTTCGTCCATCTATTGAACGCAAATAGTGAAAAAGTTGCCCAACGGGACGGCCAACCGGTACAGTGGATGAGACCAACGAGTACGTGGCAACCTGGAGAACGCATTACGGATCGTTACGGTATAGCGCTACCTCCCGATCTCCCCGGGGGCGAATATACCATTTCCGTCGGCCTCTATGACCCGGTGAGCGGGCAGCGCTTGCCGGTCAGCGCGGGACCGACTGACTATGCCATCGACTTGGGACCGATAACCGTCGTCGCCGACCGCGAGCGCAACTTCTGAGTCGAGGATTCAACTCCCGACCAGCTTAGGGATACAGACATGACTGATTCGCACCCGATGAACAAATCTACCATCGCACCGCGCAGGGCTTTCATCGCACGTCTCGCCTGCTTCGGCGTCTGCATGGTCATTCTCTTGGCGTTGGGCGCCTGCGGACGCGAAAAAGAAGAGCCGACGCCAACCGTCGAACCCGTCGTCGAGTCCCCGATCGTCATACCCGCTACACCGACAGACGTACCTGTGGCGCCTGAGTCACCCCTGCCGGTCCCCGAGGCGACGGAAGGGCAACAGGCTCCCGAACAGGCTGTGGTATCGGTGACCGCCACTGTGGACGCGAACGGGATTACCGCTGTGTTCACACCGCTCGAGGTGGATGAGGGCACTCAGTGTGAGATCGAATCGCATATTGACTTGGCCGGGTATCCAAATCTGGAACAAACGCTGGGCTGCCCCACCGGCGAAGCCACTACCGATCCTGTAGCTATCGACGAATTCGGTGAAGGACCGGAATACGATCGCTTCATGCTGTGGTTTGGCGACACGCAAATGATCTACGTGCTATTTCCTGATGGGACTTGGCAGAGCTATGAGGACACCTGGGTCGAAGGCGAAGACCCCACTTTCTCATGCAATCCGCTCGGCGGTGAAGAAGACTCGCCGCCATTGCCGCGCCGCGGTTTTGGTAAGCTATGGTGCAGCGATCCGTCATTGCAGGAGGTGCTGGGAACAGTTCCTCGAGAAGAACGACTTTGCCAGCATTCGGTGAAGCAGCCGTTTGCTGAAGGCGTCCTGCTCGCCTGCTTTGAAGACGCTACCATCCGTTACTTCCGCATCCGTGACGACCAGACCTGGGATGTCGTCGTACAGTAGTTCCGCCACCGACAGAAGCGGATGTCTACATCGCCCGTAGACGGATGGTACTCGTGCATCGTCAACGCGATGGCGCGGTCGACCAGGACTGACTGTGTACCGGGAACTGTCGTAACGGACGAGACCAGAGGCCGTTTCACAACACTGACCAGCACATGCGCGTAATCGCCGGTTCCGCCAAAGGCCACAAACTTCAAAGCGTGCCGGGCGATTCGACTCGCCC
>JBJYXA010000191.1:0-4474 GCA_046259705.1 Caldilineaceae bacterium | reverse complement strand
TGACACCTAAGGAGCGCTGGCTCGCAGTACTTGCGGGCCAGACTCCGGACCGCGTACCAGTGGATTACTGGGGCACGGAAGAGGCAACACGCTCAGTGGTGCATTACCTCGGCTGCCGAAATCGGTGGCAGATGTACGAGCGGTTGCATATCGATAAAGTTGTGTCCGTTGCCCCAGAATATGCCGGACCGCCGTTGCCGCGCCTGACCGACATGTATGGGCGTCGCTTCCGTAACGTCAGCTATGGAAGCGGGCGCTATCGGGAATGCGTGTACAATCCCCTCGCCCAATTCGAGACGATCCAAGAAATCGAAGACAACTACACCTGGCCCAGCCCGGATTGGTTTGACTATTCGGTACTGCCGGGGAAGCTGCGCGGGCGCAAACGGCTTTATCCGGTGCAAGGCGGAGGTTCCGAACCTTTCCTAATCTACGCAGATTTGCGCGGACGAGAGCTCGCCTATATGGATCTCGTCCTGCGGCCGGAGTTGGTCCATCACTGTCTCGACAGGCTGTTTGATTTCTGCTACGAGAACACCGTGCGCATCTACGAGAGTTTGCCCGGGCAAGTCGATCTTTCTTACGTAGCAGAGGATTTCGGTGGCCAGGACAACCTGCTGTATTCGCGCCGGGTTATTCAGGAATTTTTCCTGCCGCGCATGAAGCGCATGATCGACCTCGCCCACGAAGCCGGTGTGTACGCGTTTTTCCACAGCGACGGCGCGATACGGCCGATCATCCCTGACATGCTGGAGATCGGCATCGACGTACTCAACCCGTTGCAGTGGCGTTCGCCGGGAATGGAACTCGCCGGCCTGAAGCGCGATTTCGGCGACAGAGTTGTCCTACACGGCGGCGTAGACAACCAGCAGACCTTAGCCTTTGGCACCGTGGATGACGTGCGGTCCGAAGTGCTCTCCAATCTGGAGATTGTGGGCAAGGGCGGAGGCTACATTTTAGCACCGTGTCATAACATTCAGGCCGTCAGCCCGCCGGAGAACGTCGTCGCCATGTACGAGACAGCCCATGAATACGGACGGTACTAAGCCTTGCGTTTGTTTCCGCAAAAGTAGACAACTCGCACAGCAGTAGAACCGGAGACAGACACGAATGTGACTGCTCTTGTGTTGCTGAGTTTCGTCTCGACCTTGTATTGCCACCAGCCAGCCGTTTGGAGCACGCAATGGATACCAGACCGAACGTACTGTTGATCTGCACAGACCACTGGCCGGCCTCCTTGCTTGGTGTTGCCGGCCATCCCGTGATTCAGACACCCACGCTCGATGAACTCGCCCGTAGCGGCCGGCGCTTCACGAATCTCTATTCAGAGTGCCCCGTATGCATACCAGCCCGTCGCACATTGATGACGGGTACGGCTCCGCGCACGCATGGAGACCGGGTCTTCAAAGAGACCGAACCCATGCCGGACCTGCCGACCATGGCGCAGACATTCCGCAATGCCGGTTACCAGGCCTATGCTGTCGGCAAGCTACATGTGTTCCCGCAACGTAACCGGATCGGATTTGATGACGTCATCCTCGATGAAGAGGGCCGCGTCCAATACGGCACGCACGACGACTACGAGTTGTTCCTGGGTGACATGGGGTATGCTGGACAACACTTTGGCCACGGGATGAGTAACAATGAGTACTCAACGCGGCCTTGGCATCTACCCGAACATTTACACGCCACGAACTGGGCCGTGGATCAAATGTGCCGCACGATTAAGCGCCGGGATCCTACACGGCCTGCGTTCTGGTACCTGTCATTTCGCCATCCGCATCCGCCGCTTGTACCGCTGCAGACGTACTTGGACCTATACGACATGGTAGGCATCGACGATCCGTTCCTGGGCGAGTGGACTCGGGACGCGGCTTCATTACCATATTCACTTAGGGCCGGCTTCCACCGTGCCGACAAATACAATGATATTCAGACTAGGATGGCAAGGCGTGCCTTCTATGCACTGTGTACGCATATCGACCACCAGATCCGTGTCGTGATTGGTACGCTGCGCGAGGAAGCGCTGCTGGAGGATACGATACTGTGTTTCACATCCGACCACGGAGACATGCTCGGAAACCACCACTTGTGGGCAAAACGACTCTTCTATGAGAATTCAGCTAACGTACCATTGATCCTCATCGGCGCGAGTGGCGATACACGCGTCGGCTACAATGTCACCGACGGCCGTTTGGCCTACTGGCGAGACATCATGCCTACGCTGCTGGATCTGGCAGGAGTGCCCGTACCGGAGACGGTTGAGGGCGTATCACTGCTCGGCGAAGTTCAGCACGAGTATTTGTACGGGGAGAACGGCGAAGACCTGCACGCAACCCGAATGATTCGAGATCGCCGATTCAAATTGATATATTATGCGACGAGCAATCGCTTCCAATTGTTCGACATGGAAAACGACCCACAGGAGCTACATGACCTGGCTGGGCGTCCGGAATATGCGAATGACTTGGCTCGCCTACAGCAGACGCTCGCAGGCGAATTGTACGGTATCGATTTGGAATGGCTCGACGGCGACAAGTTCATTGGCTGGCCCGACCGCGAGTTCGTACCGGGTCCCAACAAGGGCCTAAGTAGCCAGCGAGGCCAGCACTTTCCTGCGCCGCCCAAGACCGACATGCCACAGATTGAATGGCATCACGAAAGACCGTAGCTTGCAACCCGACCTGCCTCACGTGCAGGACGGTGGGCCCAACGTAGCCTTCGCGGCATAACCTACTCGATTTGACGACCATGGATGAGGAGACGATGGGAATGGCAGAGACAGAAGGCGATCTCATGCGGGTGTATGTCGGAACGTATACCAGGAGGGAACCACACGTCGAAGGCAAGAGCACGGGGATTCACGTATTGCGGTTTAATGCTTCCGCCGGCTCGCTGACGCCTGAACGCGTAATCGGTGACATCGACAACCCGAGCTACCTCGCCATACACCCCAGCGGCCGCGCGCTCTATGCCATCAGCGAGGTCGGTGACTTCGAGGGGCGAGCCGAAGGGGGGGTTTTTGCTTATGGCCTGGACGCGGACAGCGGTGAGGCAACGTTGTTGAATACACGTTCGACCAAAGGTCGAGGGCCTGCCTACATTTCCGTGGACGCGGACGGCAAGAACGTGCTGATTGCCAACTACGGGGGTGGCAGCCTGAGTGTGCTCCCTATCCGGCAGGACATGTCGCTGAATACGACCAGCGAGTTCATACAGCATGAAGGCAGCAGTGTCAACCCGCAACGGCAGGAAGCCCCTCATGCACATTGCATCGTGCTGGACCGTGAAAATCGTTATGCGCTTGCGGCGGACTTGGGTATGGATAAGGTCATGATCTACCGCTATGGCAGCGAAACAGGCTCGCTCTCCGCAAACCCCGATCAGCCGTGGGCGCGGACAAAGTCCGGCGCGGGACCGCGCCATATCGCGTTCCATCCGTCGCAACGAACCGTATATGTGATCAACGAGCTGGATTCGACCCTTGTCACCTATCGCTACGATGCAGAGAAGGGGTCTATGACGGAAGTGCAGAACGTCTCAACGCTTCCCGAGGAATTTGACGGGCGAAACTACCCGGCCGACATACACGTGCATCCGTCAGGCAGGTTCGTGTATGGGTCGAATCGGGGTCATGATTCCATCGCTGCATATGCTGTGGACGATTCGACGGGCGAGTTGGAACTCATCGAGATCGTGTCTTCGGGAGGTGAATGTCCGCGAGGCTTCGCGCTGGCTCCCTCCGGGGAATTCGCCCTAGTTGCCAACCAGGATTCGGATAATTTGGTCGTCTTTGGCATCGACCTGGAGACTGGAAAGCTGTCGCCTACGGGAATTGATGTCGAAATTCCGACGCCAGTTTGCGTGAAGATGTGGCCCAAGTAGGTAACGGTCACAATAGGTTGCGGCCGTAGTCAATCGGTAGAACAGTCTATCGCCGGCGTAACAAATAGCATGCTGGTTCGTCATCACTGTTGACGGCCATGGATCGCACGGTGAGCGCCTCCATCACTCGAGATAGACGACGTAACACCGTGCGTGCTTATCCGCCGATTCCTGTTCTGGACTGACCGTCCGTATAATCTTGCCGAAGGGAGAACTTCATGAACAGACCGTTTAGCGTAACGTTGCTGGCAATTCTTGCCGGCCTGGCCGGCATTTCGGGTGTACTCGACGTATTGCGTCTGTTGCACATATTGCCCATGGCCCAACTTGGCGAACTGAACTTCTACGGGTTCAGTCTGTTTGGCGCGATATTTGCGGCCATCGTTGCCGCCATCTGGTTCTGGGCGATGATACGAATATGGAACCTCGATCCGCAAGGCTGGATGTTCGTCGTTGTGATCGCAATCGTGTATTTGATCTTCGACGTAGTCGCGCTCATTGCCGGGACTCCGTGGCAAAGTGTGTCACTGTCCGTAATCCTAAGCGCGCTCGCTCTGCTTCTCGGCCTGTTGCCGTCGACGAAGGCAGC
>JBJYXA010000190.1:0-1690 GCA_046259705.1 Caldilineaceae bacterium | reverse complement strand
ACAGGAACTTCCAATGAGCCTAACCACCTTCTTGCAGGAGTCGTTCGCAGCGGAAGCTCATGACGGTTGGCAATGCACTCCCGAGCGAAAGTTGTTTACGCCGCAAATTGCTAAGGAACTCGGCTTCTCCCCACGGGTGGATGTATTGCTGGAACACGAAAATCTTGGCAAGCGCATCTGGATTGAGTTCGAAGTGAGTCGAGCTGATCCGGCAGCCAATCACATCAAATATGCTGTCGGACATTTCTTCGCAGCGACCTCTTGCGAAGACATATTTCTTTCGATGGTGAGCAACCATATAACAAGCGGTCGAGCAAATCTTGGCGCAAGCACCGTAATGTTGATGAGGCACTTGGGGGTCAGCGCATTCCAGACTCCACTACTACCAGCTTTTGGGGCTGTGCAGATTAAGGAACTTAATCACCTTACCTCAAGTGAGCTCCAAACCCGGAGCATTGACATCGCCGGTGAGATGCGAAGGGCGCTCACAATTACGACACCTGCATTCCAACTGAAGAGCGACGAAGTCTACTACGCAGGGAATGAGTTCGAAGTCTGCTTGAATGCGAGACAGTGGAATGCGGATATGAGCAGACCGGCCAATGCCGCGCGTTGGGGTAAACGAACATGCAGATACTTCGTCTACGACGGACAATCCAAGATATTCGCACCATGCAAGTTTTGCGCATTCATCCCAATTGCATACTGGGGCAGAGCATCCTTGAGCAAGCCGAGCGCTCGATCTTCCGTTATGACGGTCCCAGATTATTGCGCGCTCGACCAATCAGCCCTAAAATTCGACGGCGGAAACGCACAGACGCATTTGCGCAATCGGCTCGGGTTCGACGCCAACGATCTCCAGAGATTCCCAGCGAAGACCGAATTCTTGGAATGGCTTTCGAATCACTCGGCGCAGGTGCGAGTCCACCGCGATGGCCCTGTGATATTGACGGCAACTCGCTCAGCTTAGGGAAGCATTTCGTCGGCAAGGGACTTCCAGCGCCGATGAAATGGTGATGTCGCAAACGATAAAGACTGGTCCGGCATAAAGCGGGTGGACATAAACCAGGTATCCATCGGCACCATCGACAGGATCTGAGAGGGGCGACTGCGGTACTCTCGCCGCTCGCGCAACAATCCGCCGATCGCGGATTCACTGAGTTCACGAAGGAGCTGGAGTTGGTGATGGTGGACGATCAACCATGAGCCGCGCCCGCGGCTCGTGTTGCGCGAGACCCTGCGCCAGCATTTTCGTCCGATCCAGATCTTCAATCCGCGCGGGCAGGACTTCGCAGACCTGGATTCCTTACAGCGGCTGGGTGCGCTGTTGCGGCTCTGCGTGGACCCGACAGGCTCAATTACGGATAAGGTCCAGGGTGCCATCAGCAAGCATCTCCGGGGTACGCTGGACCGCTGGGCCAATGATACGCACACGTGACTCGGCAGCGGGCGGGCCGGTCCTGATCTTATGACATTCGTGGAGCATTGGAGCTGATCGTCGAGGAACTGCCCCAGACGCCGCCGGCCGAGTTCGAGGTGATCATCGACCACAAGGGCATGAAGCGCCCCGACCTGGACGACGCCCAAACCGGCTTCAGCGACATCTACGACTGGCAGGTCGACACCTATGCCCACCTGCGCGGGCTGCTGACAACCAAACCGATCATCACCGGGGTGCTGGTGTACCTGA
>JBJYXA010000189.1:0-2086 GCA_046259705.1 Caldilineaceae bacterium | reverse complement strand
CCGTCCAGCAGCTTGATCGCAGGGATATTGTAACTATTGGCCAACGCCGTGCGTACCGTTACCGGCCCGTGGAACTCCTCGTCGTAGTTGACCGGCTTGTAGTCCTCGGTGTCGGAGAGCTTGTACTCGGCTGGCACGTCCCAAATGATGGATGCCGGACTGACGAGGCTGTCCTCGATCGCCGTTGCATATAGAATCGGCTTGATCGCGCTGCCAGGCTGGCGCGGGCTCGTGGCCACGTTCACCTGCCCGTCGATGGCTGGGTCATTGAAGTTGGCGCTGCCCACCATGGCCAAGATTTCGCCCGTACCCGGCTTCAGCGCCACTAGTGCAGCGTTGCTCAAGTCAAATTGAGGCTTTAGTATCTCCACTTGCTCGCTGACGACCTTCTCGGCCACCGCCTGCAGATTGACGTCCAGCGTCGTGAAGACGCGCAGCCCGGCGCGGCTGATATCGTCCCCTTCCAGCCGCCGATTCATTTCGTCCTTGACATACTGGACAAAATGCGGGGCAAGCGTGGTAGGCGTCAGCGAATCGTAATTTAGGTAGACCTCTTCCGCGTAGACCTCGTCTGCTTCGACCTGTGTCAAGTAACCATGTCGGACCATCAAAGACAGCACCGTCCGCTGCCTATCCTTCACCGGTTCTATATCCGCCAGAAGGTCGTACCCCCCTGGTTTCTGCGGCATCCCCGCCAGCAGCGTCGCCTCGGCCAACGACAGGTCGGCTGCGGTCTTGCCAAAGAATTCCTGTGACGCTGCTTCTATTCCGTAAGCTTGCCGCCCAAAGTGCGTCATATTCAGGTACATCTCCAGGATCTCGTCCTTCGTATACAGCGACGAGAGTTCCTGCGCCAGCAGTGCTTCGAATATCTTCCGCTCCATCGATTGCTCAAAGCGGTCTTCCGTGGAGAAAAATAGCATGCGCGCCAATTGCATCGTGATGGTGCTGGCGCCCGACACGACCCCGCCCGCCTCTGCATTTTGCAGAAATGCTCCAATTACCCGACGAGGATCGATGCCGGGATTCTCATAGAACGATGAGTCTTCGGTGGCAATTACGGCGTCGATCAGGTGCGGCGAAATCGCATCGAGGCTCACCCACGTACGCTTGCCTTCGTCGAATATCTCCGCAAGACGAACCCCATTACGGTCGTATATGATTGTGGTCTGAAAGACACGCGGCAGTGGGCCCGGCTGATAGTCACGCAGATAGGACTCCGCAACTTCCATGGGACTGTCACTGCGGCGGGGGACCACTGTGAAGCGAGCAGCATATTCCGCCAAGTAGTCGTCCAGGTTTTCCGTGAGGTCCGTAACCTGGTCGCTTGCCAGCGTGCGTTCGATCTTGGCCGCGATGTCGACTACTTCGCGCGGTACCGGTATACCGGCGAGTTTACCGCGTATAGTGGCAAATCGTCTGCCGTAGTCAGCCACAAAGTCATCAACGTTCTTGGTTGGATCGGGGACCTGTACGCCCGTCGTCAATGCGTGTTCAATCTTAGCCGAGATATCAACGGCCCCACGCGGCACATGTATGCCGGCGAAGGTGCCGCCTAGTGTAGCGAAACGTTCGCCATAGTGGGCGACGTACCCACCAAAGTTCCTAGATATGCCGGTAACCTGAGCGCTGATCATTGTGTGCTCAATTTTGGCCGAGATATCAACGACCCCACGCGGCACCTGTATGGTGGCAACGGTGTCGCCTAGAGTGGCGAAATACTCGCCGTAGTCAGCAAGATTCTGCGTTAGGTCGGTGACCTGAGCGCCGGTCATTGTGTGCTCAATCTCGGTCGGGATGTCAACGGCCTCAAACGGTACCGGTATGCTGGCCAGGGTGCCAAGCAGAGTAGCAATGCGTTCGCCGTAGTCAGCGGCATAGCCATCAAGACTCGTCGAGAAGCCGGTGACCTGTACGCCGGTCATTGTGTGCTCAATCTCGCTCGAGATGTCAACCACCTCATACGATACCGGTATGCTGGCCAGGGCGCCGAGCATAGTAGCAATACGTTCGCCGTAGTCAGCGGCGTAGCCATACAGACTCGTCGACAGGTCGGTGACCTGTACGCCGGTCATTGTGTGCTCAA
>JBJYXA010000188.1:0-3013 GCA_046259705.1 Caldilineaceae bacterium | reverse complement strand
CATACATGGTACGGGTTACGAGATCTCGGCCAAGCTGGTCCGCTCCCAGCCAGTACACAAATCCATCGAGGCTGGGATTCTCCGATACCGTCATCGGACTGGCATTGTTGTCCTGCAGGGACTGCTTGGCATAGGGCGGTTGGTTGGACGCCTGCAACTGCTCATTATAGCCTTGCAAGGCGAATGGGTTTAGGTACGCGGCAAAGACAGCCACGAGTACCAGGACAATGATGAAAATCGCACTGGCTACGGCCAGGCGATGGTGTAGCAGGGACCGCCACGCGTCGCCCAGCGGGCTGCGAGCCTTCGTGGTGAACTTGGTTGGGATGGTTTCTAGAGTCTGTTCTGCAACTGCCACTGGAGTATCGCTATCCGATCATACCGATCATATTTTTGTAAGATTTGTAGTACGAACTGATTTTTGGACGCCAAGCTGGAGACGCCTAGTCATATTTGATACGCGGGTCGAGCCATGCGTACATGACGTCGACCAAAAGGTTCGCGAGGACCAGCAACACGGCATAGACTAACGTTGCACCCATAATCAGCGAGTAATCGCGGTTACCGATGCTTGTAATGAAATGCTTGCCCATGCCGGGGATGCCAAACACAAATTCGGTCACAAACGACCCTGTGACCACGGCCGCAGTGAGCGGGCCCAGAATGGTAACGACAGGGATCAAGCTATTGCGCAGGGCGTGCCGGACAATCATTGTGCGGCTGCGGAGTCCCTTGGCACGCGCTGTGCGGATATAGTCCTCGCGGATCACCTGCAGCAGGCTGGCCCGTGTTAGGCGGGCAATACTCGCGGTCAGGGCAAAACCCAGGGTAATAACAGGAAGCACCGCGTGCGAGAAGAAATCCTTGGTCGGCGCCGGGATAAAACCGAGGAAGAAGGGTGGCTTCGCACCCCAGGTCGAAACAGGAAACCATCCGAGCTTGAGCGCAAATATCCAAATCAGGACGGGCCCCAAAACCAGACTAGGTATGGATAATCCCAGTACGGCGACAAAACTGGCGGAGTAATCCACGAGACTGTTCTGTCGTAGGGCGGCTATCGTGCCGAGAGGGATACCTATGATTAGGCCGAAAGCGATAGCCATCAGGCCAAGCTGCAGTGAAATCGGGAACGACTCGCCAATAATCTCATTGATGGTTCGCCCGCGCTGGCGCATGGCCATGCCCAGGTCGCCGCGAATGACACCTCTCGACACGCCGAGTTCATAGCTCGCCAGCACCTCTTCGCATCCTGGAATCGTTCCGGTTGCCTTACAAATCGCGCCGGCCACGTCGTCACCAGCTACGAATGACACGAACTGCCAGGACTCCGGCCAATCCAAATGGTAGCGCCGTTTCAGATTATCTGAAACCGCTTTGGGCAAACTCTTGTCACCGGAGAAGTCAAACGGCCCGCCCGGCAGTGCCCGCATCATGGCAAAGACAGTGAACATCAACAACAAAAGGACGGGAATCGACCAGATGACTCGCCGGATTACATATCGCCACATAGTTTTTCTACTATTTGAGGATTCATTGAGGAAACTACAACTCGATCAACTGTACACTCGATTGTTGAGTGTACTTACGGACGACAATCTACTGCTCCCATCGATCTGGAGCAGCAGATTGTCGTGCACGGATTACTTAGCTAGTTGCCGAGAGCGGCATTCTTGGCATCTACGTCCATCTTCCATTGGGAGACGGGATCGCCGGACACCGGGCTGATCACTACGTCCGTCATCCACGGCTTGTACAGACGCACATACGTGTAGTAGTAGATCGGCGCGATTGCGGTCTCGTCATCGATGAAGATCTTCTCCGCCTGGGCGTATAGGTCTTGGCGCACCGCAGGGTCAGACTCGCCGGCGGCCTGCTCAACCAGCGCATCGAACTCTGCGTTGTTGAACATGGCGTAGTTCTGGCCGGACTTGGAGTTGAAGACCTCGTTCAGCCAGTTGTTGGAGTCCGGATAGTCGGCGCACCAACCCATGCGGAAGATCCCCGGCTTCTCGTCCAACGGAGAATCGGGTAGTAGCGTCTTCAGATAGACTGACCACTCCTGGTTCTCGATGGTGATCTTGGCCTTGGGGAAGGCCTCTGCCCACATGGCCTGGATCGCCTGTGCAATGGTCGCGTGATCCTCGGAGGTATTGTGCATCAGCGTCGTCTCGATGCCTTCGCCCTCAGGATAACCGGCCTCGGCCAGCCACTCCTGGGCCTGCGCGACTTGATCTGCATAGTTGTCCATCACCAACCAAGGCGCAACGTCCATATCATCGGCTACGTTACCAAAGACTCCTGGAGGCGCGAAGGAATGTGCGGGACGCTGTTCGCCCTTGAGCACGTTGTCGATTAGGCTCTGGCGATCGATGGCGGCGGCAAATGCTTTGCGTACCATCGGATCGTCAAACGGCGGCTTTTCGTTAGTGAACCCATAGTAGTAGGTGCACAGGCGCGGGGCGATGAACAGCTCCTGGCTCAACTCCGGATCGGCCTTGACACGGTCAAGATCGGACAGAGGAGGGCCCCAGCCGGGATCGGCCATCATGTCGATCTCGTTGGCCTCGTACATGGACATGGCCGTCGAAGCCGAATCCAGGATCGGACCCTGGATGGCCTCGATCTGCACGTCGTCAGCGCCAACCCAAAGCGGGTTCTTTACGAAACGCATACTGGCGCCGTGCTGCCATTCTTCCAGCGTAT
Source organism: Caldilineaceae bacterium (assembly GCA_046259705.1). Lineage (GTDB taxonomy): Bacteria > Chloroflexota > Anaerolineae > Caldilineales > Caldilineaceae > JASGTU01. The sequence goes on along the minus strand of JBJYXA010000188.1, from coordinate 310 downwards.
ATGGTCCATTGGTGACGATGTTGCCGGGCTCGGTCCATTTGTCGCCGCCCGCCTCGATCGCATCCTGGTTCTGCGGGAAGGTCACCCACAGACCGGTGATGGAGGGGAAGTAGCCGGCAGCTTCCTTGAGCGTGAACTCGACGGTGTAGTCGTCGATGGCCTTGACGCCCAAAGCTTCCTTGAGCGCGTCAATATCGTCGGCGGTGGGATCGGCGGAGTTCAACTCTTCGCCACCGTCAATGATGTAGAGCACATACGAATAGTCGGACGCCGTATTCGGGTCCAGTGTGCGCTGCACGCCGTAGACCAC
>JBJYXA010000187.1:0-1995 GCA_046259705.1 Caldilineaceae bacterium | reverse complement strand
TGCCGGAGTTGGGCGACCAGGCAGTTCATGCGGATACGGATCAGGACCATACGGTTGAATCAACAGACGAAGTTGGCGCCGTCGACTTCCCCGTCACCTGTTCGGATGAAGCACAGGTTGAATTCAACCACGGCGTGTCGTACCTTCATTCGTTCTGGTTTGGACCCGCAATTGATTCCTTCCAGCAAACAGCAAATCTAGACCCAAGTTGTGCCATGGCCCACTGGGGCATAGCGATGGCTACGTTGGGCATTCCCTGGTCGCCAACGCCGGAGGAAGCGGTGGCCGCTGGCTTGGCAGCGATCGAACAGGCGGATGCTGTGGGCGCCCAAACGCCACATGAGCAAGCCTATATCGACGCGGCAACCCTTCTATACAAAGATGCAGATACATTGGACTTTCCGGGGCGGACGGGCGCCTACGCTACGGCCATGGAAGAACTCGTTCAAGCGTATCCTGACGACACGGAAGCCAAAGTCTTCTATGCACTGGCTCTGCTTATGACGGCTCCGCGTACGGACACAACGTATGCAAATCAGCGAAAGGCTTCGGAAATACTGGAGCCCATCTTCGTGGAACTTCCCGAGCATCCGGGAGTAGCCCACTATCTCGTTCACAGCTACGACTATCCCGCCCTTGCTGAGAACGGATTGGACGCCGCACAGCGCTTTGCTAAAATCGCACCTGCAGCGCCGCACGCTCTGCACATGCCTGCCCACATATTCACTCGGTTAGGCTATTGGGAGGAGTCGATTGCCACCAACCGGGCTTCCGCCGAAGCCGCCAAGCCTGTCGGTCAGGATCCTGGCGTCACTTCCGAAGGTGCGCTGCACGCCATGGACTACATGATGTACGGTTATTTGCAGCGCGGTCAGGACGAGGCTGCCGCGGAGCTGCTACGCGATGTGCGCGGTGTAGTGAGTGTAGAATCGGCCGGTTTCGGTGCAGCCTACGCGCTGGCCGCGATGCCGGCGCGATATGTGCTCGAACGCGGGCAGTGGGCTGATGCAGCCGAGCTAAGCTTGTCTCCCGAAGACTTTCCGTGGGAACGGTTCCCGCAGGCAGAAGCACAGTTAGTCTTCGCCCGAGCACTCGGAGCGGCCCGTACAGGCGATGTGGAGGCGGCCCTTCAAGATATTGATCGCCTGAAGGAATTGCAGGAAGCGATGTTGGCAACCAATCAAGGCTACTGGGCTGACCAAGCCGAGGTTCAGTTGGAAGCGATTTCGGCCTGGATTGAGCTGTCCGAAGGCAGTCCCCAAGAGGCCCTGGCAACCATGCGCCACGCCGTCGAACTCGAGGCTGTCATGGACAAACACCCGGTAACGCCTGGTCCCATCGTTCCTGCGCAGGAACTCCTTGGCGAGATGCTTCTGGGTCTCGATCAACCTGAGGAAGCACTGGCCGTGTTTGAGGCTTCGCAAGAGGTTGAGCCCAATCGTTTCCGAGGTCTATACGGCGCAGCGCGCGCCGCCGAGCTGAGTGGGCAGACAGATCGGGCGCGTACGTTGTACGAAGAACTCGTTGCGCTCGGCTCCGATGCCAGTGGCGACCGTGCAGCACTGACTGATGCCAACGCATTCCTAACGCAGTAAGTGGTATTGGTGGCATAGGTAGATCTCCCGGAAATATAGCCACTCAAGAAATTGCGTGGCTATATTTCCGGACTCTGGATCGTCGGTCCGAAATTGTCGCATGGAAGTGAGCTTCACACCGACCTTCCGCCCCTTGTGCATTACACGTGATGGGAGCAACCACGAAAGGACGAATAGTCATGGCGAGCCTAGAAATGGAAAAGCACGTGAAAGCTACCGTGGCCGAGGAGACGACCAACGCATTTGCAGCCCGTCTACGCGGTGAATTGGTCCGCCAACAGGACGACGAATACGAAACCGCCCGTAAAGTCTACAACGGCATGATAGACCGTTATCCGCAGTTGGTTGCCCGCTGTGTCGACGTCGCTGACGTCGTAGCTGCGGTGAACTTCGCGCGCGA
>JBJYXA010000186.1:0-9276 GCA_046259705.1 Caldilineaceae bacterium | reverse complement strand
GCTGCCTTGCCAGCGGCGGCGCCACTCTCGGCGAATTGGCCAAACAGACCAATACGCCGCAACGCACGGTGCGCATATCTGCCGACGCGATGGTTGCTTTGGGCCTGCTGGAGAGGCAGGATGATCGCTACCTCAATTCGGCCGCAGCAGGGTCTGGACTTCCGGCTTCAGCATGACGTAACTGCGCTCGACGGCACTGCGAAGGGTCCGTTGTCGCAGCGGCAGATCCTGCGCACCATCGACGAGCAGATCGAGCGGGTCTGCTTGGATCTGATTCAGTAGCTGGACCGGTGTGAAGACTTCTACTTGCGCAGCGCAGAGTTCCAGCGCCAGGGGCAGATTGTCGAGCCGTGCACAGATGGCAGCAACGGCCGACTGATTCTCATCAGTGAGACGAAAGCCTTCGTCGACAGCCCGAGCGCGCTGAACAAAGAGATCGACCGCGTCCGCCAGTTTGAGCGGACGCACGTTGAAACGCTGCTCGGCGCGTAGTTGCAGCCGGCGCTGGCTGGTAGCCAAGATCGTGACGTTGGGACATTCGGCCAGCAGATTCATAATTACGGACCTGGCGCCCTCGATCTGTTCCAGATTGTCCAAAACCAGCAGCAGGGCACGGTGGCGCAGGAGTTCGACAAGGCGGTCTTTAGGTAATCTGGAACTCAAGTCGCCCGGCGCCACCGAGCTGAGAATAGCGGCCGACATTCTCAGGGGATCGGACACAGTGGCTAGCGGGACAAAACTCGCCCCGTCTTCGTAGTTGTATTGTGCCAAGCTGGCGACGGCCAGCGCCAACGTCGTCTTGCCGACGCCTGGCGGTCCCACCAGCGTCAATAGACGACAGCTTTGATCCAGCAACCGTTTCCTGAGCTGGGCGACCTCAGCGCCGCGGCCTGTTATCTCGACGGGCGGCGCGGGCAAGCCTGAGCCGCCAGGCACGTGACTTTCGTGAACTGTGTCACGTGTGGAATACGGTAGATCTTCTATCAGCGGTGGGCATTCGCCGCGTGCTAGGGCAGCCTGTTCAATCAGAGCTGCCGCCGCATGTGGCTCACCCTCAAGTCCCAGTGCAGGAACGATTCGTTCCGCTACTGCCGTGATGTCGGGCAGCCGTTGCGCAGTCTCCAGGCTGGAGATCAGCGAATCACTATAACCCGCAGCAGCAGCAAGCTCGCGCTGAGTCATACCCGCGCGTTTGCGTAGCTGCTTGAGTAAGGGACCAAACTCATTCGCTGGCATCGCTAGAGAAGGTAGTCAGTCTCCGCTGCAGGGCCGATCGGAAAATAGCTGCACCGCGGTCCGAATTCTAGTCAATTCTCGAGATGTGATCAACTGCGTTGTTTCTGGATATGGCTCGGTCGACGAATGCCATGCAATACATCGTCGGCCGCCGCCCGCTTAAGCTTGGCTTAAGGTTACCCTAATGTCCCGTTAGGGCAACTACCCGCGCTTCACCTGTACACTTTCACCCATTGCGGGCGGCGGAACGTCAACTCCTCAATCACCGTACAACCCTCTGCTCGATTCGAAACAGCGCGTCCTAATAGAGATCTGAACTGCTCTGAATACCCCCTGCAGTTTGTGCTGCGTCGTGGCCCCGGGCAACCGCCTGGACTGGACAAAGGAGACACAATCACATGACCGAATCCGCACTGCCTTGGGGCCGGCTCACCGACCGCTTTGGCTCTCCGCGTGAACGGGTCAGTTCCGTGGGAGAGGCAGTACAGGAGCACAGCGACGCGGCCACCTCCCTCTGGCTCTATAGCTCGATCTTCTGGCTGACGGTGGTGGACCTGTTCGGCCTGATCCTGGCCACCGAATTGATCAGCCCTAACTTCTTGGGTGGTATCCCTTGGTTGCTCTTTAGCCGCATCCGCCCGCTGCACGTTAACGGCGTGATCTTTGCCTGGCTCTCCATGATGTACTGGGGAGCGCTCTTTTACATGGTTCCCCGTCTGACCGGCCTGCGCACCATCTGGAACGAACGGCTGGCCATCTGGACGGCCTGGGGATGGAATTTGTGGTTTGTGCTAGGCATCGTCACCATCTTGGCGGGCCGCACTCAGGGACGCGAATACGCCGAGTTTATCTGGCCTCTGGACATCTTCCTCGTGGTGCTATGGTTCAGCAATGTGCTGAACATTCTCATGACTATCTTCATGCGCCGCGTACGCCCCTTGTACGTCACGACCTGGTGGGCGCTCGCCTCGCCGCTTTGGCTCGGCGCCGACTATATCATCGGCAATGTGATCTGGAGGCCCGGCGCGATCTGGGGGTACGGCGTGAGCGGCGCGCTCTCCACGAGCATGGCAGACGGCATGCTCAACTGGTGGTACGCGCACAATCTATTTGGGCTCTGGCTGACACCCATGCTGCTGGCAAGCCTGTACTATCTGGTGCCGCGCATCACCAACACGCCGCTGTACAGCCACACGTTGAGTCTGATTTCATTCTGGGGAATGGCGTTTTTCTACACCGGTGTGGGCCACCACCACCTCTTGCAAACTCCGACGCCGGGATGGCTGAAGACCATCGCCATTCTTTCCAGTATAAGCCTCCTGATCCCGGTCTTTGCCTTCACCATCAACATCCTCATGACCATGCGCGGCAACTGGGGCAAATTCTTTACCAACTTGCCACTGCGCTTTGGGCTCACCGGGTTCATCTTCTATTTCCTGGTCAATGTGCAAGGCAGCTTCGAAGCGGTGCAGAGCTTCAACCGGCTGACGCACTTCACGAACTTCGTTGTGGCGCATGCCCACCTTGCCCTGCTGGGCGCATTCACCTTCCTGGGCATGGGTCTTATCGACTATATCGTTCCGCAGGTGCAGAAGAAGCCGGTATACAGCCAGAGACTCGGCGAATGGCAGTACTGGCTGATCGTTATCGGCTTTCTGGGATTCTTCTGGTCCTTGACCATCGCCGGTTTCGTCCAGGGGCAATCGTGGCTGCGCGGCATCCCCGAAATCAACGTCGTTCCTCTCCTACGTCCGTACTTCATGGCGCGTGCCGTGTTTGGCACCATGATCATCGTGTCCGGAATCGTACAAGCCGTGAATATTTACAAGACAGTGACGACAGACACGCACCGCTTGATTCAGGTGGAGCTAACGGAATCACTGCCTGAGCCGGAGGTGGCCGCATGAGCGCACTGCCCGAAATCACAAGCGAGCCGGTCCATCCACAAAACTGGCCGCCGCATCCGCGCAAAAAGATGCTGATGACGCCCATGATGGCGACTGTGGGCGCGATGCTAGCATTCTTTACGGTCGTGTTTATGGTGGTCTTCTTGCCCACGACAACGTTCGAACCGGAACCGAACGAAAATTGGCGGCCGCTCACCGACCAGGAAAACGCGGGACGTTTGGTGTACCTCTCCAACGGTTGCATCTACTGTCACAGCGGGTTCACTCGCCCGCAGGATTCGCTGGCCAGCCAGTACTACGTCTATCCACGGACTTCAGAGCCTGGCGACTACATGGGCCCGGGCGAAACGCCCAATCTGTTTGGCACGATCCGTACGGGTCCGGACCTATCTCAGGCGGGCGGATTCCATCCCGACGACTGGCACTATGCCCACTACACCAATGCGCGCTACACGACGCCATTCAGCATCATGCCACGCTTCGATTTTCTGACGGAAGAGGAAGTAGGGAACCTCGTTGCTTTCACCCAGTCACGCGGCGGCAAGCTGGCCGATATGCGTACCTTGCACCAGAGCAATATGAAGACGATCGGAATGGCGTCGATGATGGACGTCACGGCTCCGGGCGAAAATGGCGACCGTTCGGACGGCTATCCCGCCGCGAGCGCAATCAAGAACCTGACCATGATCGATCGCGGGTACTGGATGGCGGAGAATCCCTTGCCTGTCACGCAACAAAATCTCATTCGGGGACGAGAGGTTTTTCAAGAACGTTGTGTTGGCTGTCACGGCAGCAACGGAGACGGCAAAGGTCCGGCGGCTGTCTATTTGAAGCCCGTGCCGGCCGACTTCACCAGCGCCGACGACCAGGCCCATGGTTCCGATACCTCGCCGGGCGCCTACTATTGGCGGATCCTGCGCGGCATTCCCGGTACCGCGATGGAGAATTTCGGTACCCGACTTTCCGTCGACGATATCTGGAAGGTCGTTCTGTTTCTCAAGACAATTCCCAATGGCGGCTTGACGGCTGATGTGCCTACGACCGACATGTATGTGCAGTGGGTAGGCTATCCCGAGTTCTACGATTGGGCTAACTGCTTCTTCTCCGATCCGATGCAGGCAGACCTAGCGCCGCTGTATTCGGGTGCGCCGGACGGCGTCGGAGATGTGCCCGTGATCGTCGGAGAAGGACAGACCAATCCTGTGTACGCAGTGACGCTTTGGGAACTGAACAATAACGCACGGCCTTGCGGCACCACAGGGTTTGAACAGGTAAATCTCAAAGACATACTGGACGAGGCCGACAGCCGGACGGACGGATATGCTCGCCAGGGCGTCGACCAGACGCAGTTCGTGCCGGAGAGTATGCAACACACCCAGATGCAGCCCCCGGCGTTGCTGAGTTCGGTATGGGGCGCTGACAACCCTAACACTTCGGCGAGTAGCGGCAATCGATAAACCAGAAAGCGCCCATGCGTGTTGACGCTCGGCCACGGTACGTGCAACTAATGCTCGTCTGTCAACGAAGGAGTTCGCATGATGAAATTCGTCAGAACGGATGATTTGATTCGTTCGATACGCAGGAAGGCTTCGCGAAGCAACGCAAGGTCCGCGGGGGTGCTCGCCTGGATCAGATACGCGGTGCCGCCGGTATTGGCGCTAGTAGCAGTTGTTCTGGCCGCTCAATCCGTATGGGCAGCGCCTGTTCTGCATGAGGCGCCCGAAGGCAGTGAATGGGTGATGGCCGACTGGATGTTCCTCTCGTTCATCATCTTTGCGGGTGCGTCGTTTGTCGCCTTCCTCTTTGCGCTGAAAATCGGCTTGCTGAGCAACATCGAGGACGCCAAGTACTACATCCTGGAGATAGACGAGCCGGATTACTACACCCCGGATTGGGCCAAGGAAGGAGACGTACTATGAACCCCAATGTGCCCACTGGCAACGACAGCGAGACGGTACGCCAGTATTTCCAGTACCTCTACGCTCACTATCTCAGTGGAATCACGCAGCAGTACTACATCCATTGGGACGTCATTGCATTCGTGATCTTGTGGATATTCATTCTCGTCGCGGGCTTCTATGCCTACACGCGCTGGCAGCGCTACACGCGTGCGAGCAAAGAACCCTATCCTGTCGAAACCTACAATGGCTACATCCAGGAAGGTAACGGTCCAGTCGGACTGTTTCTGAGACTTTTCTTCATTGGAATGGGTCTATGGTTGTTGGCGACAACCCTTCACGACCTGCTTCGCGGGCAAATCTATTGAGAAAGGTGGAGGCGCGACCATGAGTTACGTAAAAGCCTATAGTCAGATGATCACCGCGATGCTCGAGCCCGCCTCGTGGGATGAGGTCTATTTCTCGCTGTTGTCGGCCAAGAGTCAATTGCAGTCGCTCCCCGGCTGGCAGGGCTTCGAGATGTGGGCGAACAAGAAAAGCTCCGGCGATATCAAGCTGGTCGTAGTCACTAACTGGGAGCACGCTGAGCAACTGGAGGTCTGGATGGATAACGAGGCAAGTGTGGGCGCTATCCTGCGCGCCATGAACCCGCCGCCGCTATCCATGGATATGGAATTGTATGAGGAAATCCTATAGGGGAGGCATGGCCATGGCGAACGACGTTGACCAGCAGTCTGAAGATCATAACGATTCAGTGCCGGATCCGGGCGCACCTTCTAACCAAGAGCATCCGCATACGAGCTTTTCACGCGAGGATGATCGCTGGGACCTCAAGAACCAATTGCGCGATTGGCTGATCCTCTTAGCCATGATGGTCATCTATCTGACCTGGACGGGTATCGTCTATTTCTTTGAACCCGGCATTCGTTAGCAGACAGCCGAGTCAGGAAGAAGGATATGTTTTTACTGGAGTGGAGTGCAAACGACCTGCTGATGATGGCGCTGGCGGCCATCGTCATGAGCGGCATGGTAATCTGGTTGGTGCCCGGCGCGAAGGTTGCCCGCAGGACAGCCTTTTCAGAATCGGAAATCACAAGTTACGACCGCGAAATTCCCCGCTATTTTCTCGCCGCGGCGCTCGCACTGGTCATCGGCGGCGTCCATATTGTCGTCAAGAGCCTGCCCGGCTTCTGGCTGTGGCTGTGGGAGGCAGGGTACGGTGGCCACCTATTCCGGGACTTGGCCAACTCGCACATAATCATAGTCGGTGGGGGTACGGTCCTGCTCACCGGCGTCACTTGGTATATGCTACCGCGGATCGTGCGACGCCCCCTGTATAGCAACGCCATGGCCAGCGCTTCGCTCTGGTTCACAGTAGTCGGGGTCTTTGGTTTCTATCTGTCATGGTTGATCCTGGGCCTTGTGGAAGGCAGCATGGTCCGCCACGGCATGGACTACATGGCGGCCAAAGAAGCCGTGGGCGCGTGGCACCGCGTTCCTACACGCCTTACGTCCAGCATAATGGGCGTGGGCTACTGGACGTACGTACTCAACGTCTTTCTGACTATATTGGCTGGTCGACATATCCGGATAAAGCCCGCAGGACACCTCACGAAGTTTGTTGCGGTGTCGGCGGCGGCGCTCCTGATCGGAACTGTTCAGGGCGTGCTTCAGGTATTGCCGGCTAACGCTGATTGGATTCACTACGCAGGAAAGTTCGGCCAGTACGTCGACCCCATCAGCCATGCGCACATCAATCTCGTCACGGGCATGATGGTATCGCTCGCCGCGTTTCTCGTCTACTTCAGCCCGCGTCTGGGCGGCCGACCCATCGGCCGCGCTACGGCCAATTTCCTTTTCTGGACGCTAGCCGGCGGATCCTTACTGTTCTATCTTGCCTTCCTGCTTCTGGGGCTGATCCTCGGCAACGCGGTCAACGGGTGGGGCGGTCTGCATCTGCCCGCGCTCGTGCCCGTACTCAGCCAGCAACGGGCGCTCATTCTCGCGGTTGCGGGAACGCTCATGCTGATAGGATTCTGGAGTTACTTCGTCATACTCTGGCGAAGCCTTGGCCTACGAAAGCTGTGGGGACAACTTAAGGAAGCCACGCCGGCTGGTTTCTGGCTGGCCTCGAGTATCGCCCTGACCATAGGCACTTTCCAGGGCCTGCTGCAGGTCTTGCCGGCCACGGCCGCAGTCCTGACTCTGCCCGAAGAGGTGCCCAACATCCATGCTCAGTTGAACATGATCGGCGGTGTATTACTGGCGTTGATTGGGCTCGTCTTTTTGCTGCTGCCCGAACTAACCGGCATGGCAGTCGAGCGCCGCCCAGCGCGTCTCGCACTGGGCGGTATCGGGGGCGGCATCGCCGCGTACTACGCCGTCGTCCTCAGCACGGGCATTCTGCGCTGGACCTATATGCGTCAGGGCATGGATGTGGTCGAATCCGCCGCCCAATTGAGGTGGTACGCACCGGTACTTCTGCTGGCGTCGGCGCTGCCACTGCTCGCCGGGTTTGCCGGCTTCTTTATCGCCGTATTCAGGTCGACGCGCACATATCGGTCTCAGGCGGCTGCAGAGCTGCGCCAGGCGCCCGCCCGCTACAGCGGACCCATGCCGGCACGCATGAGCGGCGCGGCCCCACTGCGCGTCTTGTCAGTCGAGTTCGTTGGAAGTCTTTTCGGCTGGCCGGGGGCTGGCTGGCTCTTTGCCGGTCACGCGATGCCCGGCGTGGCTCTCCTGCTGATTGGTCCATGTGTTGCGTGGGCGCTCCTTCCAATGCTCTTCTCGCCGTTCACAGGCACAATTTTGGGAAGGTGGGGTTGGGCGGTCCTGCTCGTTTGGCTGCCAGCGGCAGCGCTGCTGAGCACGTCGGCGCTGGCATACGTATTGCACAGGCAAGGCCGTCTGAGCTTTGCGCTGCGAGGAGCGGGTGCGAGCGGTACGAACGCGCAGGCGGGTTTGCGTGGGACATCACCACAGAGCGGCGCCGAACCAGCCGTCGATTCTCAAAGGCAGCGGCCGCGCATACCGCGTGCGCTTGTGGTGGGAACAAGCCTTGTCCTGCTCGTACTGGTAAGCGTACCTCTTATACCAATGATCATGGGCCTACCTGATAAGGCCGGCAACCAGCTCTTGATGACGACTCTCTCCGATCGAGCTGACGGCGCCTACATTGAACTGGATGACGGCTCGCAGCGTGGAATCATGAAGCTGTTCGTCTGGAGCTTCCCCACAGACGGCGTGCCCGACGAGACGCCGTCTGTCAGCCCCGACTTCTTCCAGAGCCTCCTGATCAGCCAGAAAGGGCTGGATGAGCCGGATCGGTACCGGCTCTATCGCATCGAGCAAGACGACGACGGCCACGAGGATCACGACGTCGCCATTCAACTGCAATCGGAGGTCGTGGAGTTTGAGCGCCGTCTTCGGCTGACGCCAATCTCGCATCTCGACGCCGGCAGCTATCTTCTCGACATCCCTATCGGCGGGATGTTTGCAGGCAGGGAATACTACTACTTTCGGCTAGATCCAAGCGTGTCGGCCATGCCAGCATTCGCTCCGCCATTGCCTACGTCTCGCGAAGGACAGGCTTCCGAACCGAGTTCGGCCGCCGATGCACCTTGGTTGATCCTGTTACCGGGCATTTCAGCCTTGCTTGCGGCTTCCATGGCCTTTAGGATGGCCCAACGCATGCGCGACAAAATGCGACCACACGAAGGCATCTGGACGGTTGCCTTTGTGATGTTCGCGGTGGCCGCAGCCAGTCAGGTTGTCGCAGATCTATGGGGATGGTCCGCGCCCTTAGCAAGGATATACTATGTCACCGGCGCCACGTTGGTGGTCGGTTGGCTGGGTATGGGAACACTGTTCCTGCTTGCGCGCAGACCGTTGGTCCGCACAACTGCCTTGTGGTTGCTGCTGATCTTATCGGGATTCGCCGTAGGGCTGATCGTGCAGACGGATGTCGACGCGCAAGCGCTAACCTCGACCGGATGGCACGCATTGATGCCGGCCGTCCCCTTAACTGTGTTGACCATCGCGTTCAATAGCATAGGGACATTGTTACTCGTCGGCGGCGCGCTGTGGTCTGCCTGGAGCTTTTGGCGCAGGGGCGGTCAGCGCAACCGCATGCTGGGCTGCGTGTTGCTGGCTGTAGGTGCGCTCGCCATCGCCGCGGGCGGCAGCCTAACTCGCTTCGGCCACGACGAGTACCTGTATGTGGCCATGAGCGCCGG
>JBJYXA010000185.1:0-40036 GCA_046259705.1 Caldilineaceae bacterium | reverse complement strand
GCCTTGTAGTCCTTATTCGATACCTCGATATCGATGTTCAGACACTCGGCAATCGATGCCGCCGTCGCCTGGTATACCGCAGCCACCGCCGGAGCCTCGGCTCGCATCCACATCTCTAGGGCCGGGAATCCTTCGCCGTCCGGATAGCCGGCGTCCGCCAGATACTGTTTGGCAAGGTCACAATCGTAGGCTTGGTACTCGGCCAGTGCGCCTTCGGTGTCTGACGACGGATAGCCCGGCATCAACATGGAATGTGCAGGCATTGCCTTGATCGGCGTGTACACGTTCTCGACAATGGCGTCGCGGTCGACGGCATGGGCAAAGGCTTTTCGCACATTCAGATCGTCGAATGGCGGATTGAATGTGTCGAACACCAGATAGTCAGTGCGGAAGTCGCCGAAGTGGCGAAGGTAGTTCTCGGTGAGAATCGGGTCGCTCAGAATCATGTCGAAATCGGCGGGCGTCAGGAACTCATAGCCGACGATGTCGAGCTCCCCGTTCTGGTACGCGGCAAACATCGTGTCCGGTGACATCATCACGCACTCGAGTCTGCGAATTCGTGGAGGCCGGTACCCCTTGTACTTTTCGTTTGCCTCAAGCGCAATAAAACCACCCGGATCGAATTCTGCTAGCTTGAAGGGTCCGGAAGTGACCGTCGTCGCCGGATCGCTATTGTAAAGAGGACCGTACTCCTCCAGAGCCTTGGCCTGCATCGCCCACGAGAACTTCATCACGCCTGGTAGCGGCGGAAAGGGCTCTTCCGTCTCCACCTCCAATGTCAGATCGTCGACGGCTCGCACGCCAAGTTCCTCGACCGGCAGCTCACCGGCGACCACTTTGCTCCAGTTCTTGATGCCGCCGGGGCCGAGGAAGCTGTGGAACCAGGCGAAGTCCCAAGCATGCTCAGGATCCGCCCCGAGACGGAAAGTCGCCTCATAGTCGCGGGCGGTGAGAGGCGTGCCGTCACTCCAGACCTGCCCCGGCCGGAGATTGAAGGTCCACACCCGTCCGTCCTCCGACACGTCCCAGCTTTCTGCAGCAGCCGGTACCACGTTGAAATCCTTGTCCAACTCGATTAGGGGGTCGCCGAATTGGTCCGGTATTCTGGCGTCGGTGCAGTACCTTTGGTAGACAGCCGCAAAGAAGTCAAATGTCGTCATGTTTCGCGTAGGATCCCATGTGACGCGCACCACCTGATCCTCGTACGGTAGGGCGTCATCGGGTAGTTTCTCACCGAACACAGTAACGTAGGCATCCGCCGCCTCTGCTTCCGCTGCGGCAGATTCCTCTGCCGGCGCCGGAGGGACGGGCGCTGCGCATGCCGTAAACACAAGTGCGCCGATGATCAACAACGGCAACAGCAATGTCCTCCCCTTGGAAACAATGTGATTCACCATAGCCTCCTCTTGTCTTGGTGTATTGTATGGCCCTGCTGAATTACTCGAAATGCTTCACAAGCGCTATCGGGTGAAAGGTACTGGTCGCGGCGATATACACGCCATCACGAAGGACGGTTTTTCGGTCTACTTGTCCTTGTTCGTACATTCCTAATAATGAATCGGCCCGGCTTGATCTGGCATGCTCTCGCGTGGTATTCACATGCGGCAACGCCTCAGACTACCTGTGCTATAGGCTAGCGTGCACATTGTATCGGCATCGACGTCTGTGTGCAAGCACTTCTCACCGCTGTACACGGGCCGCAGACTCCTCAGGACCGAAGCCCACCTCGATCGAAGTCGTTTGGATCGAGGAATTGACATACTGTCTGCGACGACGAATAATGATCGAGACTCTGACAGTAGGGTTAAATTGACGGCACACCATTTTTGTTTCCACCTCCATTTTAGGCGCTATGATCTATGTCAACTACGGTCCAAATGGATACCCAACCGGGGACGGCCAGCCTGCGCGAACAGTTCCTGCTCGATCCAAGTGTCGTATTCCTAAACCATGGCAGCTTCGGCGCATGCCCTGCCCCTGTCTTCGATACCTATCAACGTTGGCAGCGTGAGTTCGAATCAAATCCCGTTCACTTTGTCGATCACGTTCTGCGCCCTGCACTCGGCGTCGCCCGAGAACGCCTGGCTGTCTTCGTAGGCGCCTCGGCAGAACAACTCGTCTTCGTACCCAACGCTACATATGCCATAAACGCTGTAGCGAGGTCTATCAAGCTTGAGCCAGGTGATGAAGTGCTTGGTACGAACCACGAATACGGCGCCGTCAACAACACCTGGCGTTTCGTATGCCAAAAGCAAGGTGCGCACTATATACAGGCGACGTTCGGGATTCCGGTATCCGACAAGCAATCGATCGTCGAAGCGATCTGGTCGCAGGTCACCGAGCGAACGCGCGTCATATGTATATCGCACATCACTGCGCCGACCGCGCTCATTCTGCCTATAGAGGAGATCTGCCGGCGTGCGCGCGAGGCGGGCATCGTGACCGTGATCGACGGCGCCCATGCATTGGGCCAGATCGACCTAGCCCTCAACGAGATTGGCGTCGACTACTACACCGGAAACGCACACAAATGGCTGTGCGCGCCCAAGGGGTCCGCCTTCCTCTATTCGCACGTAGGGCCCGAGACCGAATTAGAACCGCTCGTCGTTAGCCATGGCTGGAGCAATACCACGTCCAATTCACGGCTAGATGACTACTACTTGTGGACGGGCACCATGGACCCGTCGGCCTACCTGAGTGTCCCCGCGGCCATCGACTTTGTGGAAGAACACGACTGGTCGTCTGTGCGAGCAAGCTGTCATGCCTTGGCCAGCACGTTGCGACGCGAACTTGAAGCTTTTTCCGGTCGTGAATCGGTCTGCCCGGACAGCACCGAATGGTATTCGCAAATGTTTACCGCTTTCCTGCCCGAACCACCGGTCGAAGACATGCGCGGTCGCCTGTGGGACGAATATCGAATCATCGTGCCCGTGCATCGCTTCGGGGACGAGATTCCCCTCGTGCGCGTGTCAATACAGGCTTACAACACGCAGGAGGATGCCGACCGGCTTCTCACCGCCTTGAACGAAATATATTCCGGCACATAGATGGATGCCCTCGCCAGCGCGCGTCCGCAATGCTGGCGAGGGCATCTTTATGCGGTTGCCAACTAAGGCTAGATCACTTCCAGTCCATTGGCGTCCGGCAACTCCGGGAAAGGCGCGTGCGGCTCCGCTTGGTACCAGAATGCCGTGGAGGCAATGTCATCCTGCAGCGGCAGATAGCGCCGCTTCTCCTCGATTTGGGAGCGCCATCCCAGTGCCTGTATTGTCACCTTCAGGTCCTGTTTGAATCGAATCGGGTCCGTAATGTGCCAGCGATACATGCCAAAGCGCTGCTGGCTACGGTAGAGACCATCGGGCTTGATCACCTGCGGCAGACCGGTGTACGGCGAGGAAAAGACGCAATATTCCCCCTTCGGCTGCTCAAAATCCCAGGCGCCGCCAAAATAGTCCTCCGTCCCTGTGCCGCAGATGGTCGGCCACTCGTCCCCATCCAGGAAAAACTTGATCTCGCCTTCGCCCCACCAGCCGCAGTTGTTGACGCCCCAGGCGATGTAGGTGCCCACGTAGTGACCCTGTCCTTTCACGCCGTCCAGCAAGACGTGGTCCTGCCTGTAGGGCAACGGGTTGCTGCGACGCCACTGCGCATGAAAATACGCGGCGTCGTCCGGCACATCCGTCAACGTGTAGTTGATCTGGTAGTAGAAGCCGCGCACCGGGTCCGGCGTGACGTTCTCCACCGTGATGCGGGCGTGCTTGCGGAACGGCATCTCCCAATAGCTGTTGAACCCGCCCGCCGGATTGACGCACACCGGCAATGATGTGATGTTGCTTCGTTCGCACCAACCCTGACAGAAGAAATCCCCAATCGGCGTCTCCACCGACGGGCTCTCCTCTCCGTCCCAATAGATGCGCAGCACGAGCCGCCGCCAGTACTGCGGGTGGACCGTCAACCATATCTGCTGTATTGCTCCCGGCCCATCGATATCCGCCAGCGTCACCAGCTCGGAACCGGCGATATGTATGCTGGGCGAAACCTTCCACCCTTGCCCCAGCTCGCGGGCCGCGTCCGCCCCAGTGCCGTCGGTGGCCATGCCACCTTTCCCCTTCTCACCGCCGAAGTTTTCTGCGCTAATGGATCGCGTCTCCGCGTCGGACAGCCGCGCCAGATTGCCCAGATGCATACCGAGACCGTTGAAGCTTGTCATAGTACCTCCCATCGATGGGTTCCATATCTTGTCGGAAAAAATTGGAGAAGAACGGGTTGCGCCACGAATTTCTGGCCTCAAGAATGAGGCGCCGGACACCTTTATGCAAGTTGTACCAGGTATCTGCCCGCCTATGCTATCATTGCGCAAGTGGAATGTCACGTTTCCTGCGTTTATCCGCCGCTTGCGTCAGGCTAGGTTTGCTCGTTCCGTGCAATCGTTCGACCAGCAAGACCCGGTATTCAGCGCGTTTCCTGAAATCGAGACCGAGCGGCTTCTGCTCCGGGAGATAATGCCCGAAGACGCCGCCGCGGTATTGCGAATCTTCGGTGATTCGGAGGTAACTCGCTACTACGACCTGGACACCTACACTACGTTGGACCAGGCAAGGGAGCTGATTGAATTCTTTGACGAAAGCTTCGAACTGGAGCGGGCCATACGTTGGGGCATCGCCCTCAAAGAGACTGACGACCTGATCGGAACGTGTGGATACGTCTGGATCCGGCAGTTTCGTGGTGAGATCGGGTATGATCTCATGCGCGAGCATTGGCGCAATGGGTATATGTCCGAGGCACTCGACGCGATCCTGGAGTTTGGATTCGACAGTCTAAAATTGAACCGTATTGAGGCCCTCGTCATGACGGAAAACATAGCTTCTTCCGGCCTCCTGCGGTCGCTGGGTTTTGCAGAAGAAGGCGTCCTGCGCCAGCATGATTTCTTCAAGGATGAGTTTCACGACATGCGTCTGTTCTCGTTGCTTCGCGAAGAATTTTACGAAGATTCTTCTACCGTCCTGTGAGATGAATTCGCTGCCAATTTGAGCGCGCCGGCCGAGCGCTTATCAGGATTGGCGCCCAGTCGTTAACGAAGGAAAAGGAAAAGGAACGCACAGATGGCCTTAGGGCAACCCAACATCATCCTGATCATCACGGACCAGCAACGATACGACACGATTCGCGCTTTGGGCTTCCCATATATGGACACACCCAACCTCGACCGGCTCGTGAAAGAGGGCGTGACCTTCACCAACTGCTTTGTCACTGCGCCGTCCTGTGCGCCATCGCGCGCAAGCCTTTTCACCGGCTACTATCCACACACGACGGGAATTCTGCGAAACGCAGACCGCTGGACGCGCTCGTGGGTGGAGCTTTTGGCCGAGGCCGGATATACGTGCATCAACATCGGAAAAATGCACACATGGCCCATGGAAACGCCGCTTGGCTTCCACGAGCGTTACGTGGTGGAGAATAAGGATCGTTACCTGGAGGCGCGCTGGTTCTTTGACGAATGGGATAAAGGGCTGCGCGCCAGAGGTCTGGTCAAACAACAACGAGAGCAATATCGCCAACATTCCGACTACGGCGAGCGGCTGGGCGCGTTCGAGTGGGATCTGCCCGAAGAAACGCAGTCAGACATGTTTGTGGGCGATATGGCGACATGGTGGCTCGACACAAAGCCGAAGCCGGACGGCCCGCTCTTCATGGAGATCGGCTTCCCCGGCCCGCACCCTCCCTATGACCCTATTCCGCGCTATGCCGAACAGTACCTCGCGCGCGAACTCCCACTACCTCACGTTACCGACGAAGAGTTGGCTTCGCAGCCGCCTGCATACAAAGAGTACCGCCAGCATAGCGTGGACATAGACCACGACTCGGTCGTGCACCAGCTAAACCCGACGCGCGAACAGCTCCATCGTCAGCGGGCATACTACCTGGCAAACGTTACGATGATCGACGAGAAAATCGGCGAAATCCTGCATTCCCTGGATGTCAAGGGCTATCTAGACGACGCAGTGGTCATCTTCACTTCCGATCACGGAGACGCGTTAGGTGACCACGGCCACAGCCAGAAATGGACCATGTACGACATCATCGTCCATATGCCAATGATCGTCTGGTCCCCCGGAAGGTTCTCCGGAGGTCGCAAGGTGGACGGGCTATGCCAGCTCATGGACCTCGGCCCGACAATCCTCGAACTGGCCGGAGTAGATCCTCCTGACTCGTTTGAAGCAGAGTCACTCTTGCCTGTGCTGGAAGGGAAACAATGGCTCGGACGCGACTTTGTCTTCGCAGAGCATGCACGAGATCCAATTCTGACCGGCACCGAATTTATGACGATGGTGCGCAACAAAGAATGGAAGTTGGTCCATTTTGTCGACGACCCGGCAGGCCAGCTCTTCAACTTGGTTGACGATCCGGACGAGGTCAACAATCTCTGGGATCAACCTGCGTATGATCAAGTGAAATGTGAATTGCTCGAGGTATTGCTCAAATGGCATATCCGCAGCCAATCTCGGACCGCGCCATGGTCTCACGATTGGCGGTAACGACCTTCTTCTAGACCATTCAGAGAGAGAAAATCACTTCAATGGCTAACAACACACAGACACCACAGCAGCCAAACCGACGTCCGCTCATCACGATCGGCATAGTCATCATACTTGGGCTCATAGCACTAGCCCTATGGCAAAGCGGTTCTCAGAATTCCGGCACAGCCAGCACCGAGCCGTCGGCAACGCCCGTTGCAGCGCAAGACCAGCCTGCAGCCAGCGACACGAGTGATAGCAAAGAGGCAGACGCCGCAGACACGAGTTCCGATAGCAGCGCACCCGATGATACGGATACGCCCGAACCCTCAGAAACCGATACGCCGGTATCGGAAGACACCGCTACACCGGAGCCCACAGAAACTGCTACGCCGGAACCCACAGAGACCGCAACTCCAGAACCCACGGACACCGCCACGCCGGAGCCGCCGCAACAAGTAAGCAATCTGTCACCAATTGCCTACGAGGACCTTCCTCGCGAGGCACAAGACACCATCGAACTTATCGACGAAGGCGGACCATTCCCTTACGACAAGGACGGCACTACCTTCCAGAATAGGGAAGGTATCCTGCCCGACGCGCCAGAAGGATACTATTCGGAATATACAGTCATCACACCGGGTTCCGATGACCGTGGTGCGCGTCGCATTGTTGCCGGCGAGGACGGGGAGCTCTACTACACGGACGATCACTATGCGAGCTTCGAGGAGGTGATACGATGAAGAATGGCATCGATCGCCTAACGGATGGTGAGGTCGAGTCCGGTGTGTACCGGCTCGACATGTCTTTGCGCCCCAGCACCATATGCCATCGCGTGGTTGCCCGTGGTTGGGCTTGCTTCTACCTGGACGGCGCAAACGTCTTCGACAAGGCGTCGTTGCTCGCACAGCTTGGAGAAGCGATGGATTTTCCCGACTACTATGGCCAGAACTGGGATGCACTGGAGGAGTGTATCACGGAGCTGAGTTGGCTTGGTCCTTCAGCATGTGTATTGCTGTACGATCACGCATCCGTTCTGGCCGGACAGCATCCCGATGTATTTGCAACCTTTCTCGACGTGATGCAACTGGCCTGCGAATATTGGTCCCAACGTTCGCGGCCGTTCTATGTACTCCTGCGTAACACGGGTGAATTGTCACATCCGATACCCACGCTATAGCGACTGGACCGCAGACGAATGAATTCTCAATTCGAGCAAATCAAGGTTCTTGCCCTTGACCTCGATGATACGCTATTGCGCAGCGACAACACCGTAGCTCCGTCAACGCATGAAGCTCTGTCAGAATGGCAGGCGCGCGGTAACCGCATTGTAATCGCCACAGGACGGCCGCCGCGCAGTACTGGTGAGTCGCTGCCCGCGGACCTGTGGCAGGTGCCGTGGGCTTGTTATAATGGCGCCGTGGTGGTACTCGATGGTGCAACTGTTTACCATGATTTATTGCCCGCAGGCGACGCCCGGCGCATCGTGGAATCGTTGCAGGGCTCATTGCCTGAGGCGGCCCTCGGCCTGGAAATCGACGACGTTTTGTATATGAACCGGCCCTGGAACAGACCCTATCCTTATAGAGTTGCCGACCTGATTGCCATGGCAAACAGGCCTGTGGCCAAAGTTCTCTTCTTCCATGATGATTTGCAGGGGCTCAATGGACTTTTCAGGGACTTGCCGGCTACTGCGCAGGTGATGATTTCAGAGAAATACCGGCTGGTGCAGATCTTGTCGCGTACGGCAGACAAGGTGAGCGCATTGCGCCACTTGGTGGCGCAATGGGGGCTGGAGATGTGCAATGTAATGGCGTTCGGCGATGACGTGAACGACTTGCGCATGATTCAGGAAAGCGGTTTCGGAGTGGCCGTTGAAAACGCGGTGCCGGATGTGAAGGCCGTAGCCGACCATATCACACTCTCCAACGACGCTGGTGGCGTGGAGGAGGTTCTCCGCGAGCTCCTCGCAACCTCCCAGTGAGCAGGTCGCAAACCAGACATGATTGATCGTCCCATCCCGTTCATTTACTCCGGCCGTGTACTCCGATCATTGATCCATCCAACAGCCCTTCACATGCAGGAATCTATGCTATGAGTCAGCAGCCGAGTCCCCGAGTCGTCGTCGCGGGACATATTTGCATCGATATCATCGTCACCACCGAACAGCGGCCGGATACGCCCGACGCATTTATCCAGCCTGGTCAACTCGTTCATGTGGGGCCAGTCGTCATGGCCACGGGCGGGGCTGTGTCAAACACCGGGCTGGCGCTCCACCGTTTGGGCGTCACCACCAGCCTGTTGGGCAAGATTGCCGACGACCTCTTTGGACATGCTATCCTCGACGTAATCAGTAGCCGAGACCCGAAGTTGGTCGACGAAATGGTCGTAACCGATGGCGCCCCTAGCTCGTATACCATCGTGATCAGCCCTCGAGGCATGGACCGCAGTTTCTTGCACTGTCCGGGCGCCAACGATACGTTCGGTCCCGAGGACGTAAACGTTGAGAAGCTCGCCGGCGCAAGCTTGTTTCACTTCGGTTATCCGCCACTCATGCGCAGGATGTATGCTGACGGCGGCCGCGAGTTGAGCACAATGCTTCGTAAGGTAAAAGATGCCGGCGTCGCCACTTCATTGGACTTGGCCCATATCGATCGCGGATCAGAGGCAGGTCGTGTTGACTGGCGTGCACTGTTGCAGATGGCTTTGCAGGACGTCGATCTCTTCGTTCCTAGCCTCGACGAAGTCTTCCCCGTACTCCAGCCGGAGCGCTTCCTGGAGGCAACCAGGACCGATGAGGGTGGCTTCATGAGTTCCGTGGACACTGCGCTTCTCAGTGCACTCTCCGATGAACTGCTGGAAATGGGAGCGGCAGTAGTAACGCTGAAGATGGGCGATCAGGGAATCTATATGCGAACTACATCAGACCCAGAGCGACTTAAGAGGATACCAACGCTGTGCCTGAATGAAGCATGGTTAGGAAGAGAATTGCTGGCTCCTGCCTACCGGGTTGAGGTTGTGGGCACGGTCGGCGCAGGTGACTGCGCCATCGCCGGCCTGATAGCCGGCATCGTCCGTGGCCAGACGCCGGAAGCAGCGCTGTCCAGCGGCGTGGCAGCCGGTGGGGCCAATGTTGAAAAAGCCGACGCCATTTCGGGCGTACCTGAGTGGCCAGTACTGCAAGAACGGATCGGTAAGAAATGGCCGAAATTGCCGCTCGTTATCGACACGCTGGACTGGCGATACCACGAGGCCCAGGGTCTTTGGATTAGCCCCTCAGACCCGATCTATCCATCCATTTTGGCGTGATTATGACGACATCAACCGGAAGCCCACGCCGTCGCCAGACTGTCAATACGCGGCGACGTGTCGTTGTCGCTGCCATCCTATTGCTATTGATCGTCATTAGCCTGAGCTTGGCGTTGGCTGGCCCGGGACAGTCGTCGTCAAATGAGCTTTCAGGCAGTGTACTCCTGTGGCATTCACTCTCGGGAGCTGCCGCCGATACCCTGCAAGAGGTAATTGGGGACTACGAGGACTTAAATCCTAACATTAAGGTCTATCAACGGGCATTTACCAGTGAGGATGAACTGCTGACGCAGTACCAAGACAGCGTTGAGAGCGGCCTCGGCCCCGACCTAGTGTTAGGGAACGCCGCTTGGATCACGACACTCGCTCCAAAAGGAAGTATCCGTTCAATTGACGATGAAGTGAGTGACAGAGTGGTGAGCCAATACTTGCCTGCATCCGTAGAAAGTGTCACCTTTGACGGAAAGCTGTATGGGCAGCCACTTTCTCTCCACATTCCTGCGCTGTACTACAACACGAAGTATGTCGACACGCCTCCCGACACCCTCGATGCTCTGGTGACACAGGCTGCCGAAGGTCACACCGTCTTGATGAGTACGGATTTCCAGGATGCCCTATGGGGCATACAGGCATTCGGCGGCAAGTTCTTTGATGAAGACGGTCGAGCCATCCTAGACCAAGGAGGATATGCAAACTGGCTGGACTGGCTCATGACCGCGCGCTCCGCGCCCGGCATGATTCTTGACAGCAGTCGAGCGAGTTTGCAGGAAAGCTTCCTTCAGGGCGACGCCTCCTACTATGTCGGCTATCCGGAGGAAGTAGACGTGCTTATCGACGGCTTGGGTGCCGATAACCTGGGCGTAGCGCCGCTGCCGAGCGGACCAACAGGGCGTTCTGGACCGTTTCTTGGTGTAGATACGCTCCTTTTTAGCCCAGTGTCGTCAGAAGGCCAGCAGAAGATAGCGGCCGATCTTGCCAATTTCATTACCAACGCTGAACAGAGCTCCACATTCATGCGCGAAGCACGAATGGTGCCCGCAAACACGGGCGTGCGCATCAATGCACGACTTTTCCCGCTCACGGCTGGCTTCCTCACGCAGGCACGCTCTGCCGTGGCACTGCCCAGCTCGGATACTACTGACGCCATGTGGGCAATAGCCGAAAACGCGTACAGCCGGGCCATGAATGGGCTCAGCAGCCCGTTGGAGGTCGCAGCGGAAACGACCGCGGCCATCAACAAGCTGAATGGATTCGAATCTGTGGCCAAGTCGGATGTGGTCTGCACTGATCTAGGCACGGTACGGCTCGCGCATGAATGGGAAGGCGCGGACGCAGAGGCCCTTAATGCTATAATCGATCGCTTCCGGCAGATGTGCCCGCTCGTTATCGTGAATCCCCAATTTGCAGACTTGGAAGAGGTACGCGCCGCCTGGAAAGAAAACCCGACGGCAGCGACCAACCCTGATCTCGTCCTGGCATCGCAGGAATGGCTTATCGACGCGCTACAGGATGAGATCCAGTTGCACGACATCAACGACAAGGTGCCCAGCGAGACGTTGCAGCGGTTCCTGCCCGCCGCTCTGTCCGGAATGAAGCAGGGCGTTCGCCTGCTTGGGCTCCCCATGAGCATACGCGTCAACGTGCTCTATTACAATAAGGAGTTGGTGAGCGACCCGGCGGACGTTCTCGATCAGTTGCGGCAGCAGGCGGCCGACGGGGTGCCCGTGACCCTGACGGCGGCGTTCATACCGGCTTATTGGGGCATCGGCGCGTTTGGGGGACGGCTTTTTGACGCTAACGGCCTGCCTGCATTGGACGAGGGAGGTTTTGCTGACTGGCTGTCATGGCTAAAGCAGTCTAGGGATGACCATGGAGTCCAGATCGTTTACGACAACGCCGACGCCGAGAGCGCCTTTCTTGATGGTTCTACTGCGTACTACGTCGGCGATCCCGACGAGCGTACGGATTTGGTTGCCGGTCTGGGCGAGGACAACCTCGGCATAGCATTGCTTCCGGCAGGTCCCAATGGCGACGCAACGCCGCTCTTCACCGCCTCAGGATTGTTCTTCAACGAAAACATGTCAGACAGTCGTCTTGCCGCGGCCCTTGGTTTCGCATTGTTTGCTACAAATGCAGAAAGCCAAGGCCTACTCGTCAATGAGACAGAACGCGTCCCGGCCAATGCCACCGTCGATCCATCCGATCACGCGCACGTCATGACGTATCTTGACCAAGCTCGCAGCGCGTCTCCGTTACCCAACCAACCCCAGGTCCGCGACGTGCTAACCACGGGCGATCAGGCCTACCAAGCCGTGTTGGCGGACGGTATTGACCCAGACCAGGCCGTCGCCGACGTAATGCGACAGATCAATGCGCTGTACAATATCGAGCCTGAGACCAGCGCAGATGCAAGCCAATCCGGGACCACCTCGACAGATGGGCAGGCGACAACGCCGGAGGCCACTACCACTGGCGCTGCCACAGCTACTGACGGAGTAACTCCGTCGCCTGAGGCCACTGTCCCAGCCTCGGCTACCGCTACGGCAGAAGGGGAACAACCGAGCGCCGATACAGAGCAGAACATGGCCGCACCGGCCACACAATGATCTTTATATGGGGCAGGGGGGACCGGTATAGGGCCCACCAGTAGAGTACCGATAGGCTAAGAGGATATACCTTACGTGGACGATCCACGCATTCGCGCCATTTTAGAACAGCTACAGACCATCACCATGCTGCTGGTGCGGCCGGTCGTACAACGCCAGGTGTTCGCTTTTCTCCTGGTCGTATTGATCGCCTGGCTAATCCCAATCCCATACCGTTACTTCATCCGCTGGTTTGAACGCAGATATGGGATCGCGGAAGCTGAGGCGGAAGCCGGCAAAGGTAGATCGATCACCTGGCAGGTACGCGTTGTGCGTCTACTGCGAGCAGTGGAGTACCTGCTGTTTCCGATTATCGGTTTGATTTTGGGCGGTGTGGTCAGCCGTTACATGTTGGGTCAGGACATGTCCGTCGGGTTGTTCGTACGCTTGATGCGTCTAGTCTGGTTGATCCTCGCTTACCGCATCATCATTGCGTTTCTGTATGCCACCCTGAACCCTGAAACTGCTCGAAAATATCAACGACGCTTCGTGGCGCCAGTATTTGGCGTTCTGTTCATAACTAGCCTCACGATCGGTTTGGCGGGCGCCTTCCCCCTTGGCGAAATCGAGCTGTTTCAGTTCATGGGCCAGGCGCTTTCACTAGGGTCTATTGCCACTGCGGCTGCCATCCTATATCTGACATTTGCCTTTGCTTGGATCGTGCGGGACATATTGGGGCGCTACGTCATCCCGCGCACGCAGGCCGATCCCGGGGTCTCACATACTATCGAGCTCGTTGTCCACTACTCCATCATCGGATTTGGTATCTTCATCGCCGCCAGTGCGCTCGGATTCGACCTAACGGCACTCCTCGTTGTCTTTGGCGGCCTCAGCGTTGGTATTGGCTTTGGGTTGCAGGAATTGGTTGCGAACTTCATTAGCGGTGTGTTGCTCGTCTTTGAGCAGACGCTTCGGCCCGGAGATGTAGTTGAGGTCGAAGGTCAGCGCGGCGTCGTATCGCAGATGGGGATGCGCGCCACGGTGCTGAAGAATATCGATAACGTCGAGATATTTGTCCCTAACAAGACGCTACTTACGTCTAGTGTAGCTGCGTACACGATGACAGACCGAATCGTAAGGCGAACTGTCGCAGTCGGCGTCAGCTACGACAGTAACCCGTCAGAAGTACGTGACATACTGCTGAATATCGCAGAGCGCCACGGCCTCGTCCTGAACGAACCGGCGCCAATCGTATTCTTCTCCGATTTTGGAGACTCCAGCCTAGACTTCGAGTTGGCCGTTTGGGTTGACGATCCGATGAGAGGACTGGTCGTTACGAGTGACATCCGCTTTATGATCTTCAGCGAATTCGCCAAGAACGGAATTACGATTCCTTTCCCACAACGCGATATCAATCTACCCGCCGATTCCGTACTGCGATTGTCCATGCAGCGGGCGGGTAATGACGCTGGCGCTACTGGTTCCAGCACAGCATCGCAAAAGGATGGTAGCGGGTCAACTTCCGAAGCTGCTAGAGAGCACGCCAAACCCCGTCCAGCTCCGGAAGACTCGGCTCGACTACCTTGATCGTGATGATCCGCATTTCACGATGATCGCGGCTTGCATAATCAACGGGTTCTGCTATTATCCCCGCGTACACCTCTTGTGTACGATTCCGCGCACGCGCCTCCTGTATAAGGCGAGTGCGCCACAAAAATGCCAAGGAGGCTGTATGCTTAAGCGGCAAACGGTAAAGGGTAGCGACCAGGTCAAAGTGACGTTCAGTATTCCTCACGATCCCTCCCAGGGGAAGGTTTCGGTCGTCGGCGACTTCAACGACTGGCAAGAAGGTGTGACCACTATGGTCAAGCGCAGCAACGACACGCGCAGCGCTTCTGTCGTGCTGGATCCTGGCCGTTACCAGTTCCGCTACTGCACCGACTCGGGTGAGTGGTTCAACGACGAAGCAGCCGACGCGTACGAACCGAATGACGTAGGGGGAGAAAACTGCATTATCGAGATATAACGCTCGAGTACGCTGTCAACCCGGTTTGTCCCATCGGTATGGATACTGACCGGTGATGCAGACAGGCCAAGGTTTGCTGCACGACGTCGTGCACCGGTTATAAAGACGTACCCACAACGGTGTCCCCAGAGCTCACAAACGAGCTACTATCAGCAGCGCGCACAGTAAAATAGAACGGCAGAGGCGGCCTGACGATGAAGTTTGACCCAGCAGTTCTCATAGCAGACCCAACACGCCGCGAAAAGATCCTGGCTGTCCTTACTGAGGCTTTGGCGGCAGCCGATCCCTTTGCCGCCATGCAACGGTTCCTTGTGCGTGAAGGTGACGTGCTGCGGGTTGCGGACCGGCAGTACGACCTGAGCAAGTATCGCCGCGTCTTTGTAATTGGCGCCGGTAAAGCGGGAGCCCCGATGGTGCGCGCCGTTGAAGCTACGCTTGGCGACCGTGTTCAGAATGGCATTGTCGTCGTCAAGACAGGCCACGGTGGCCCAACGCACACGGTAACGCTGGTTGAGGCGGAGCACCCGCGTCCTAACCAGGCCGGCGTCGACGCCGGCAACCGAATTCTTGCCCTTGCGGAATCGGCACAAGAGGATGATCTTGTGATCGCCGTACTCTCGGGTGGCGGATCGGCGTTGCTAGTCGCGCCCGCTCCGGGGCTGACGCTCCAGGACATCCAGAAGATGACCGACGCTCTTCTGGCGAGTGGCGCTACGATCAATGAGGTCAACTGTCTTCGCAAGCACGTTAGCGCCGTAAAGGGCGGCCAACTCGCCCGAGAGGTAGCGCCAGCCACGCTGGTTACGCTTGCGCTCAGCGATGTTATCGGTAGCCCGCTCGACGTGATAGCCAGTGGACCCACCGTACCTGATCAGACTACGTGGGAAGACGCGTGGGCGATCGTCAAACGATTTGACCTGGAAACATCGCTACCGCAGCCGATTGTCGCGCGCCTACAGGCCGGCCTCAGTGGTGAGCTGGCCGATACGCCCAAGCCGGATGATCCCGTGTTCCGCACGAGCCAGACTGTCGTCGTGGCTGACAACCGGGTGGCCGCACAAGCCGCCGCTCGCCGTGCAGAGGAACTGGGCTATCACAGCATGTTATTGACAACTTATTTGGAAGGTGAGGCTAGCGAAGTCGCGCGGGTGGCGGTTGGCCTTGGCCGCGAGATTGAAGCATTCGATTCGCCGATTGCGGCGCCGGCCTGCCTCATCTTGGGCGGCGAGACCACCGTTACACTGGGCGATAATCCCGGCATGGGTGGTCGCAACCAGGAACTGGCGTTGGCAGCCGGCATCGCGCTGCATGGCGACAATCGCATTGTCGTAGCGTCCCTCGCAACTGACGGTACGGACGGTCCCACAGACAGCGCCGGCGGCATTGGGGACGGCGCGACAGTCGAGCGGGGAAGGCAAGCGGGTCTAGAAGCAGAAGAGTATTTGCGCGCCCACAACGCTTACCCGTTCCTGGAAGCTGCTGGTGATCTACTGGTCACCGGTCCCACGCAGACGAACGTAAACGACATCGTATTCGTCTTTGTAGACTGATCCGTTTTATTTCTTTACTTCTATCTCAGTTAGAAAAAAACTCCGGGGGAATCCTGATGGAATCTCCCCGGAGCCTAGACTCTTGGACCGCTAAGGCTGAATATCTTAGTCAGCCAGCCCCATGTCCTCGGCGACGACCCTGGCGGACGCCGGTAGCGGCTGATGGTATTCCACCGGCTTCACGATCTCGGCCACGAGATCCTTCGTGTCCGTCACATTTAGCTTCTGGAAGAAGAATGTGAACTGCTCCTCGAGCGCCTCATACAGCGTAACCTTGTTCTTTGACGGCAGGGACCACAGCTCCGGCTTGAACGGGCCGATAGCCTTCTTTCGTGTGCTGTAATAGAACTGGGCGTCCGTCTGACCCGATTTGCGTTCGCCGGCGTTCTCGACATCCAGATACTTGTAGATGGAGTCCTTCAACCCAGCGGGGAAGGCATCATGATCCATGAACAGATTCTGGAAGCCAGTCGCCAGGTGAATCTCTAGCGTCTGAACCTCTGGGAACTTATGGAAGAGTTCCGGCGGCAACGTGCTGGCTCCGTGTTGCACCGCTCCGCCTGCACCATGCTCGCGGGCGCGCTCACCCAGTACGGCCAGCGTGTCAAAGTCGACGGCAACCTGAGCGATGCTACCGTCCGGCAACACGACACCACCGTGGCTTGTGCCAGTCTGCACGCTGATCTTGCTCAGGCCTACGAGATTGCCACCGTATTTGGCCAGTTCCTTCTGATAGCCCTCGATGTACGCATCGAGTTCCTCGGGCGTCGAATTCTTTTCGCCGACTTCACCGATCTCACCGCCGAGGCTTACGGTGACGCCATCGGGCTCGAGGTCACGGACATGCTTGGTGAGTTCTGCCGAGCGCGTGTAGTTGTGGTACTGCTGCTCGTCGAGAGAATCTGGCTCCAAAGTGACCAGCGTGCTGGTGTCGATGTCGATATTCCAGAAACCTGCCGGAATCGCCTCGGCAATCAAGTCCTTGACTTCCTTGATGGCGCCTTCCGGATCCTTCTGATAGGTTGAGGCCTTCACCTGGAAGTGATCGCCCTGGATAAAGATCGGGCCCCTATAGCCTTCTTTGATAGCTGCTGCGATCAGCGCCGCGCTGTATTCCGCCGGCGGCTGATCCGTGTAGCCCATCTCACTGCGGGCGATCTCAAAAATAAAGGCGGCCGTGTTACTCTTCAGTGCGGCGCGAAATGCGGCGCGTGCCGTGTCATAGGTCGTGAAACGAATGTTCATGGCGGGAACGGTCCGATCTTTCCATGCGCCTTTGCCCCGGGCCATGTAGAAGTCGTTCACACTGGCCGGACGAGCGTCAAGCACCTGGCCTAGCTCCCAAATAAGCCAACGAGCATATTCTTTGACGCCATCGGCGCCGAACACCGCATCGCGTACCAAGACATCAATGTCCTTGTCCCGCAAGACATCCAAATCTACTACCTCTACCTTTTCGCCAGCCACGTGAACGCTGCCGCTGACGGACTTATACAGTTCAAAAACTGATTCGTGAATCATGGGATGCTTCCTTCGCTCAATCGAGTATGACTACTCGTGGTGTGTATTGTATCTATTAATAGAGGAACATGGGTTTGCCAAGGACGTGGCGAACCCTAGGCCGGTATTCCGCCGAGTCATACAGTTCATCGACATCAACGCGCTTGATACCACTGGTAACGGTGCTCATTGGGATGTGCGTGTACGTGCCGTCGCGCAGAGCAACCATTCGGCCACTCGCGCCCGACGTAATCAGATCCATCGCCAGGTGAGCATAATTCACTGCCACCATCAAATCCAATGCATCCGGCGCACCAGATCGCATGAGGTAGGATACCGTCTGGTTGATGATGTTTTCGCCGGTGATCTCCTTGATCGCTGCACCCGTGATTTCACCGATACCGCCCAGCTTCTGGTGGCCATACGCATCAGCCTCACCATACTCGACAACTTTGCCGCCCACAATACGCGCGCCTTCGCTGATCGTTACCATGGCGTAGTTGCTGGGATTCGCACGTTTATCCCGTAATACCAATTCTGCCAGCTTTTCAGGATCGAACGGCACCTCGGAAATGACGGCACGGTCTACACCCGCCAGATAGGAACTGATAAGGCTGGTCTCGCCGCTGTTGCGACCAAACAACTCGATAACCGCGATGCGCTCATGCGAGCCCGTGCTCGTTCGTAACTGGTGAATGAACTGAACGCTGCGTGTTACGGCAGTGCTGAATCCGATACAATAATCGGTTCCATAGACATCGTTATCCATCGTCTTCGGAATCGCAATGACCGGAAAACCTTCGCTGTGTAGCCGATCACCGTAGCTAAGCGTATCGTCGCCACCAATGGGAATGAGGCGATCGATTCCCAGATATTCGAGGTTGGAAAGCACGTGTGGCGTGAAGTCACGCGGGCGATCATCCGCTTGTTCGGCTTCGGGGTGTTCGGGATCGCGCAGGAACTCAGGAACGGCCGACGCCTTGACTTTGCTCGGCTGCGTTCGGCTTGTATGCAAGAATGTGCCGCCGGTGCGGTCAATCGTGCGAACGGTGTTCTTGTCCAGACGCATGGTGTGCTTGGAAGCACTATCGGGATCATTGCGATTGAGTTCGAGGAGGCCGCCCCAGCCGCGGCGGATACCGATTACTTCGTGGCCCTCGTCTACGGCGCGATAGACGACTGCCTTGATACAAGGATTCAGGCCCGGCACATCGCCGCCGCCCGTCAGAATGCCGATCTTCATCGAATGTGCTCCTTTTACTTCGTCTGCTTTGCTTTATGTGGCTTTACCGAGCAGCGGCGCCCGGGTGATTTCATCCGCGGCAACACTGGGCACGGACAAAAGGCAATTACGCCATAAACGAATGCGACAGATGTAGTACGCGCATCCCTTCCAGTATACCAGAAGC
This sequence comes from Caldilineaceae bacterium, assembly GCA_046259705.1. Lineage (GTDB taxonomy): Bacteria > Chloroflexota > Anaerolineae > Caldilineales > Caldilineaceae > JASGTU01. Next base: position 21,142 of record JBJYXA010000185.1, on the reverse strand, counting down.
AGGAGTGCAACCCCATATTTTTGGGACCATCACTCAAATAGAGGTTGCCAAATTCAACACATTATTGTGGGCCAGGTTTCGCCAGCATTCTTGCAATTGGCCGCAACTCCATCCACCACTGCTTCTTGGGTCGAAGAAACTCGCGGTCCATTTTGCGCATGGCTTCTTCGATCGGCGTCACGCGCAACTCACCTCCCTGGTAGCCGCAGCAAACGATGGACAGATCGTCGTCCGGTTCAGCGTGCCTATTCTCAATGAAGTCGACGGCTCGATCCGTCAGGCGTACGGCCAATATTCGGTCGTAGGGAGATGGATCGCCGCCCTGCTGCAGGTGGCCTAGCACCGATATACGAACGTCGAACAAGTCGCCGCCCTCCTCCTCAAACAAGGCGGACAAAAACTGCGTCGTGTATAGAGAATTGGCCCGCTCGTTGCGAACCATCAGACCGAGACGTTTCCCGTGCGTGAAGCCATGGATCAACTGCGCGATATCTTGCTCGAGATCGCTGAGCCGGATCCCCTCTTCGTGCAAATACACCCGTTCTGCCCCAGTTGCCAACGCGCTCATCAATGCCAGGTATCCGCAGTATCGGCCCATCACCTCGACCACGAAACACCGATTGGACGCTACGGCAGACTGCTTGATCTTGTCCACCACGTCGGTGATGGAATTGAGCGAAGTGTCCGCGCCGATACTGTGGTCGGCACTCGGCAAATTGTTGTTGATCGAAGCCGGCACGCAGACGATGGGGATCTTGAATGCGGGGAAATTGTCCCGCTCGGCAAGCAAGCATTCTGCTGCGTTATAGCCGGTCAGACCGCCGACGATTAGCAGCGCATCCACTTCATGCTCTTCTAGATTCTTCGCGATAGCATAGAAGTCACTGCCGGTGGGCACTTTGCGACTGGTGCCAAGCTCGGACCCGCCCATCGGAGCCCATCCGCTAACGCTCATCCATTCCATTTCAAAAAGATCGTTTTCTATCAGCCCGCGAAAACCGCGCCGGACGCCGAGCAGTACGTGACCTTGGTCACCAGCCAGACGAACCGCAGCACGTATGGCTGCATTCATTCCCGGCGATGGGCCGCCCGTGTTCATCAGTGCGATGCGCAGTCGGCGTTGGCCCGGCAGCGGCTCATGTGGGAGCGCTCGCGTGAGTGTGCGCAGGATCTGGAACGCGCTACGAAAGCCGCTCCCCCGCAGCTCCATGACCTTATCAAAATCGCAATCTTGGATGGCTCGATTGATCTCGTGGGTCTTCTCCACGCAGTCCATGAGTGGAAGACGAACTATCTTGTTGTTTCGAATGGCAATCAACACCGACTCGGTCTCTGGCGTAGCGCTCATGATCGCATCCACAGCCTCGACCCCCATCAACGTGCTGAGATTGCGGTCGTAGGCTGACGGCGAACCGCCCCGCTGTACGTGACCCAGTACGGTGATGCGCACATCCTCGCCCAGACCGGCCGCCAGTACCTGGCGTACGTGTTCAGATGAGATGGGGTTTCCGTTACGGTCGATGGCGCCTTCGGCGACAATCACGATGTTGTCACGCCGGCCCATCTCGATGCCGTGACGCAGCATAGTGCACATGCGGGCTTCCCAGTCGTCGTACTCCGGTGGGCTCTCAGGGATGAACACCCACTCCGCGCCGGTTGCGATTGCGCCCATTACCGCCAGATAGCCGCACTTGCGCCCCATCACCTCCACGACAAACGCCCGCTGGTGGCTGGCCGCGGTGCTGGTGATAGCGTCGATAGCGTCGGTAATGCGATGGAGCGCGGTGTCGGCCCCAATGGTCATATCCGTGCCGTACATGTCATTGTCGATGGAACCGACCAGGCCCGCGATGGCAAGATGGCGGTGCTGATCGAGTAGATCCGCACTGATTTCGCCACTCGCGACCAACTCTTCGCCGAGTTCGACCCATTCCTTCTGAAGGAAGTTAGCGCCGGTCAGGCTCCCGTCACCGCCGATGACAACCAGCGCGTCGATATCGCGCATCAACAAATTCTTGACCGCTTGCTTCCGTCCGTCTCTGGTTTCGAACTCCGAGCAACGCGCGGTTCCGATAATCGTGCCGCCCTTCTGGAGTATTCCGCCCACTGAATTCCACGTCATTGGCCGTATCTGGTCACCGCCCGCGATCATGCCGCGATATCCTTCATAGATCGCAAAGACGTCGGCATCGCAATCCAGGCCGGCTCTGACCACGGCACGCAATGCAGCATTCATCCCCGGCGCGTCTCCACCGCTCGTCATCACGGCCAGCCGCTTCTTTGGTCCATCCATAGCAAACACACCTCCCTACAAATTGACCCTGGCGCGCCCGGAGTCAATGGCATTCATTTCATGGCCGTGCGCGCTCAACTACCGCAGGCGCGGAGCTAGCCAATTATATCAGGTGAAATGCATGTGCTGCCACAATGGGTCGCTCTGCACACAGACAGCATTTGCTCATACCTGCACAGCTCCAATGAGATAGATTTACATAATCGACCTTCTCTTGACGGGCAATCAAACTGAGCATATACTGGCTGCCATACTGACACGCTATCTACCGAAGCAGGAGACCATCATGGCAAGACGCAGAAGCGCTGCTCGGCCTGGAGTCACGGGGCTGGGTGAACGCGAGGAATTGGCGCCGGGAGTCCTCATAAACAGCAACTATCGTGGCTGCACGCCCGGCATGGTATACACGGACGACGGTATCATACTTATCGACGCACCGCTTATTCCCCGACAGGCGCTCGATTGGCGTTCGCAGATCGAAGAAGAATATCCTGGCTCCCCTTTCCTTTACCTCATCAACACCGATCATCATCGCGGTCATGCGCTCGGTAATCAGTACTTCATGCCGTGTACGGTAATCGCGCATGAACGCGCCCACAAGGAGATGGCCGGATATACCGAGAATTTCAAAGAACGAGTGCGGAATAGCTTTCGCCGTGAACCAGAGATCCAAGCGCAACTGAACGACATCGAGATCATACCGCCGGACCTTACCTTCACCGACCGGGCGACCCTTCTTTTCGGAGGACGGCGACTTGAGCTCATTTTTGTTGGAGGTCATACACCGGCAACTAGCCTAGTATGGCTGCCGGAGGAACGGATCTGCTTTGTCGGCGATATCCTCTGGGTTGACCAGCATCCCTACATGGCCCAAGGCGACACATTGCAATGGTTGGATGCACTCCAGCTTATTCGCGATCTAGACGCCAAATACCTTGTTCCTGGGCATGGGCCCGTTTGCGACGCCTCCGCGACCTATCGTGTCGAGGAGTATATTCGTTTCATGCGTAGACGGGTGCGCGACTACTATCTTGAGGGCAAGAACAAGAATGAGACGAAGAGCGGTCTTGTTGGCGAGATGGTCGAATGGTTCCCCATACCGCCCGAACGCAAAGCAAAGATAGAGAGCCAGATCAAGTCGGGACTGAATCGAGTCTATCGTGAAATGCAGCGAGAGGAGGAGGATCCGCCATCTGGATCTGACGATGATGATATGACGCCCGACGATGATGATCCCATGGGAGTCGAGCCCGAACCGGTTGCTGATGCTGCTACCTGATCATTGTGCACTTCGCCATTCAGCTACCCAGGGCGTGCGCTACCCCGTTTGCACAGTGTCTTGACTACCCTGCTTTGCAACGGCGCGGCACTCATTGCCCGGTAGACAACCTACTTGCTCGCCACAACGAGTTGAGGTCAATCAATGGCCCATACGATAGAATCTCGGACGAATTCTCCGGCAAACGATCTGCGGGAGGCCCTCGACGTTGCCGAGAGACTCATCGTCACGGTAGACGAAACCACCGTAGAGCGCCTCCTTGTTCTCTTCGATGATATTGAGAGAATGTTCGGAGAACTATCCCAGAACGAAATCGACCTGCGGTCAGAACAGGTACGGTGGAGCAGTCTACAAAATCGCCTGTATTCCAAGCCGCTGCCCATCACCAAAGCTGCGGCGCGAGCAGGAGGGATGGCCAAACTCCGTGCTAAGCATCCTCCGGCAGAAGGCGATTGGTGGCGTCTCGACGCTATCGTCATGGAGCGCCGCCGTAGGTCGGCCATCCGGACGATAGTCACCATCGTCGTCATAGTCTTAGTGATGGCTGGGCTCTATTGGGCGGTCAATACGCTGTTCCCTCCCAATCCGGACGCGGTGGCAATGGTAGAAGCAACTTCCAGTATTGACACGTATGTGCGCGTCCAAGATTGGGACGGCGCGTTGGGCGTCGTCGAACGATCTTTGGAACGGTTGCCGAACGAACCGGAGCTCTGGATTTGGAAAACCGTACTGTTAGAACAGCTGGGGGACAGCGAAGGCGCTAATCAGGCCCTGGATAAAGCCAAAGAATTGCTGGCGGATGCGCCGAGTCTTCTTTGGGTAACGCTTGGCAACACCCGCCTCCAAGTCGGTGATATTTCGGGTGCCGACGATGCGGCTACGCAAGCGCTCGCCGCCAACTCAGAAGATCCTCAGGCCAATTTTCTCAAGGGTAACGTGGCCGAGGCGACCGGTGACGTGACCACCGCCATGGATATGTACAATAAGACCTACGAGCTAGCGCAGGACTCAAATCCAGAACTAGCTGTGATTGCGCGGGTCCGACTAGGCCAGATGCTTCAGCAGCCGGTATTGCCCTTCGAGGCGAGTACAGAGACGCCGGTCGCCACCCCTACGCCGTAGCGCCAACCTGTTCCCGCCATGACGCGTCGTAACTACACACGCCACCTAGTCGCTTTGGGCGTGTTCACCATGGCCACGCTGATATTGACGTGGCCGCTCATATTGCGTATTACGACGCATGTGCCCGGTGACGGCATCGACAATCCCGCACTGGCCTGGAATTTGTGGTGGATCAAAGTCCGCTTGGTCGACCAGCTCAATCCGCAACTTTTCGACGCGGACTGGATGTTTCATCCAATCCACGTCAACCTGGCCTTTTACACCCTCACGCCGCTCAATGGACTGATTAGCGTTCCGCTGCAGGTGGCTCTTCAACTCACATTAGCCACCAACCTCACGCTGATTTCATCCTTCCTACTGGGTGCGTACGGCATGTTCCTGCTTGCGTTGACCCTTCAGTCGAAACCTCCGCTAAGGATGGCCGGAACAGAAGAAGACGATCGCTCGGAGGGGCATATCCCGACACTGGTCGCCATTTCTGCAGGCCTGATCTACGCCTTTGCTTCGGCCAAGCTCTTCTACGCCGCGCTTGGGCAGTTCAACATTGCCAGCAGCCAGTGGATACCTTTCGCCGTGCTGTACATGCTTAGGCTGCTCGATTCCAAGTCCGTACGCACTGCCATGCGCAATGGAGCGATGGCCGGTCTCTTCATGGTCATGCAAGCATGGTCGGAATTGACCTACGCGTCGTTCTTGCTCATCTTCCTTGCCATGGTCGTCTTCTGGTGGCTCTACGGCCGCCTTCGTGCACACAACCGGGGCGCAGCGACTTCGGCGTCGTGGATGTCCTTCGGCGCAGGTCTTGTCGTAGCGGCTATTGTTTTTGTGGTGGGACTGCTTCCATTCTTATCGGCGATGGTGCCCGATCTGCGTGCCGAAGGAGACTTCTTTACCAGCGGCGGCGGTTTCGCAGACGTCTTCAGTGCCGACCTAATGGGCTATCTCTTTCCCACGATACTGCATCCGGTGTTTGGCGGTATCGCCGAACATCTGCCCTTCCCGAATGACAAGGGCCAGCACATTTACGTCGGATATGTCCTGCTCGTCCTGGCGCTACTCGGTGTCTACGCCTACGGTATTCGGCGCCGAACCAAGGGCGCCAACATAGTATCGTTCTGGGCTTTCAACGCCGTGGCGTTCTGGTTGCTGACGCTTGGGCCATATGTACGCATAGGCGGACACGAACTTCCTATACCGGGTCCCTTTGCGCTGGTGAGCCGGCTCCCCTTCTTCAGCGGCAACCGTTACCCGAGCCGCTACAGTGTGATGTTGTTGCTGTCCGTCTCTTCGCTCGCCGTCTACGGGCTGCTTGCTATTGTGCGTTATTTGTCGCGACGGCGTCGAGGCGCCGCCAGAAGCCAATTGCCTAATGCAGTCGTTGCCGGTCTCGCCTTGCTTATACTGTTCGAACACCTATCCATTCCGTTGCCGCTCACGGATTTCCGCATTCCCGATATCTACACAGAGCTAGCCGCCGAACCCGGCGACTTCACCATACTGGAACTGCCAACAGGATGGAGAAACGGTGCTCGGGTACTGGGCAGATCTGATGTACTCATCATGATGCAGCAGTGGTACCAAACAGAACACGGCAAACGCCGCCTTGGGGGAAACACCAGTCGTAATCCAGCATTGAAATTCCAGTACTTCACCGATGCTCCGGTGCTTGGCGAGCTGATCGCGCTGATGAACGCCGACCGTGATCACATTGCTGCCGTAGTTGAACCGAACTATGACGCACTGGCAGCAGGAATCCGCGAGGCTGCGCCGGATGTCTTGGACTTCCTTGGCGTCAAGTACGTTATGCTTCATGTCGAGAAGTCGCCCGATCTGCTTGTACGCGCGGTCGAGGATGCGCTGCCGGTCGAGCTAGTGACGACCTGGACCGGGCCCGACTGGACCGGCGCGCCTTCTGCAATCAGGTTGTATAGGGTGACGGACGTCGCAACGCCGCACGACTGGGAAATCGACTTGTCCACGCCTGCCGGGAGGCTATATCTAGCAGAGGGCTGGTCCGGTCTGGACGGTGATGGCGCACCGTTCCGGTATGCGACGCGGCCGCAATCAACCTTACTGCTGGACATTCCGGATCAAGGCGGAAAACTGCAGCTAGAGCGTGCAGGCATCGCAACCGGAATTCAACTGGTTCTGAATGATCACACCCTAGAAACGGAGCCGCCAGACGCAGACAACATGGTGACCGTCACCATTGCGCCTGGAATCGCGGATCAACTTGTAGATCGTCTCACCATTCAGTGGCAGGGCTCACCCGTCGCTATCCAAGACCTCGCCCTCGCATTTCCTGGCGGCAACCCCTCGATTGAGAATGCCTTCGGCCTAGACCGCGAAGTGACCATCGGCGTGCGCAGCGCAGGAGAAGAAGTAGGGGACTTCGCGCACATACACGTCAACGGGCTAGACGTCGCACCGAATAAGCGAGGCTACAATCTCGTCGCACTTAGTCCGGATGGTGTTGTGTTGGACGCTCGTGCCTTTGATACGCACGCATCACCGGAAGCGTCTGGAGAGATGGCGGAATGGTTGGGGCAATGGGCGCAGGGAACAATCATAGCCGGCGCAGTGGCTGATGAAGCAAGCTACAGCCTCCAGGATACGGCCGTGGACGCGTTGCAGAGACTTGGCGTCGAGGAAGATCTACGAGGCAAGTTCCGTTGGAGCCACGCTTTCGTCGCGGCTGTTGGGGAGGAACAGATGCCCGCCCTCGAAGAGGCCAGTCTGATCAGACCTGCCGGCGTCTCTGTTGGTCCACCAATTGATGCGCCCGCTGCGACCGGCGGTGCAGGCAAGGTGCGTTTCTACGTTTCAGACTGATTGCCCGGCCTCGATAATTACGCAGCCCTTCCGGCTGTGTGGGCTTCTATTTCTTCACCGCAATCTGTTGTGACGGCAGACTGTTCAGTCGCCTGGTGACCACGCCCACGATGTCCGAACCGCTCGTTTCGATTGGTTTGTCCGTTACGTCGATCACCGGAATGTCATGTGCGTGGAAAAAACGGTTTGCCTCACGCAGTTCACTGGCTACATGTTTCTGGTCAACGTAGTTGCCGACCTCTACACCCAGACGCTGCTCCCGCCAACGTCGGTGAACGGCCAGCTGTGTGGGCTCTATCGTCAGGCCCACGACGCGCCGTCGATCCAGAGTCCATACGGCGTCCGGAAGCACAATGCCTGGAACAAACGGTATGTTGGCGACCTTCCAGCCCTGCATTGCCAGATAGACACTGAGCGGTGTCTTGCCCAGGCGCGAGACGCCCATGAGAACGATGTCTGCCTCACCTAAGTCGTGTGTCCGCTTGCCGTCATCGTGAGCAATGGTGAACTCGATGGCATCGATCCGCTTGAAATATTGGTCGTACAGCTTGCGATAGAGGCCAGGTTGTCCAACTGGTTCGGAGCTAAGGCGCGCAGACAATACGTCAATGACGGGGCCGGCAAGATCGATCTCTGCTACGTCCAGTCGGCGTGCTTCCGAGAGAAGTGCATCACGGACCTGTGAATTAACCAGCGTGTGCAGCAGTATACCCTTAGTGCCGGCAATGGAGTCTACGATCTTGTTCACATCCTGCACATCGTGGACGTGAGGATGCACGATTATGTCGACGGGTGCGCCAGGGAATTGGGCCAGCACCGTATGAGCAAGTAGCTCACCACTGGCCCCTACGCCACCCGAGACGATATGAATGCCCAGTTTGTCTCCGCGCTGTTCGTCCGTGGCGGACTCCAGCACAGCGCACCTCCCAGTTCCCTGTGCCGTGCGCGGGGCACAGGGACGTTATCCAAGCTGATCCTTCACCAGGCTTTCGACTACAACTGGATTCGCCTTACCCTGCGTGCGGCGCATCACCTGTCCGATGAAAAATCCGAGAAGACCGGTCTTACCGTCACGGAACTGCTGTGCCTTGTCGGCATTGGCCGCAACGACCTCTGAGACAATGGGCGCCAGTGCCGCAGCGTCTGCGACCTGCTCAAGTCCGCGTTCACGAACGATCTCGACTGGATTGCCGCCATCCGACGCCATCTGTGCAAAGACTTCACGGCCCGCGTTGGACGTGATTTTGCCTTCATCGACCAATTTCGCAAGGGCCGCTACGTCACCCCCCCCAAACGGCAATTCGTCAATTTCGCGGTCCTTCAGCTCGCGCAACACCTCGTTTGTCATCCACTTGGCTACGGATCGTGCGTCACCGTACGCCGCCACTCCATCGTCGAAAAACTGCGCCAGCGATAGGTCACCCGTGAGCACGTCTGCTTCCTCGTACGTAAGACCCAAGTCATCCACATAGCGATCAAATCGTTCCTGAAGTTCAGGCGTCTCCGCGCGAATTCTGTCACGCACATCTGACTTCGTGGGGCGAGATTCATCGTCGCCCCCTATGTTCGTGAGCGAATCCACCTTGGCTTCAACTTTTTCAGGTCTCGCTGCAGTCTCCTCCGATGTTGCCCGAGCCCATGAGTCGCGCAGCGTGATGATGCGGTTGAATACGAGATGACCGGGCTCCGACTCCTGCTCGTCGCTTACGAAATAACCCAGGCGTTCGAACTGGTACCGACTGCCTGCCGGGTCGTTGGCCACACTCGGTTCCACCCAGATCCGGTCCAGCACCTCCAGCGAATTGGGGTTCAGATAATCCTTGAATGTCTTGCCTTCCTCCACATCATCCGGATTGGGCGCAAGAAACAGGCGATCGTACAGGCGCGCTATCGCAGGCACCGCATGTTCGGCGGAGACCCAGTGAATCGTGCCGCGTACCTTGCGGCCGGCGGGCGCCTCGCCTCCGCGCGTCGCAGGATCATACGTGGCGCGGACTTCCACGATCTCACCCGTAGTCTCATCTCTGACCACCGATCTGCATTTGATGATATAGGCATAACGCAGACGTACTTCGCGACCCGGCGCCAGACGGAAGTACTGGCTCGGTGGGTTCTCCATGAAATCATCTTGCTCGATATAGATCTCGCGGCCAAAGGGCACGGGGCGCGTACCTTCTTTGGGAACATCATGCGGCCAGTGAGGCGCGTCAAAAATCTCAGTCGTCCCTTTGGGATAGTTCTCGATGACAACTTTGAGCGGCCGCAGCACGGCCATGACGCGCGGCGCCCGATAGTTCAGGTCATCCCTGACACAGTGCTCAAGAAGCGTGGTCTCCACGCGGCTGTTGGTCTTGGCAACGCCAATTCGATCGTTGAAAGCGCGTATGGCTTCCGGGGTGATACCGCGGCGCCGCATACCCGCGATAGTCAGCATACGCGGATCGTCCCACCCCGATACATACCCCTCGTTCACAAGCTGCAGCAGCTTGCGTTTGCTCATGACGGCGTAGTCGATATTCAGGCGGGCGAATTCATACTGGCGTGGCCGCGGCTCCGGGAATAGATTGTCAACTAACCAATCGTATATCTCGCGATTATTCTCAAATTCGAGCGTGCAGATCGAGTGCGTGATGCCTTCGAATGCGTCGGAGAGCGGATGGGCGAAGTCGTACATTGGATAAATACACCACTCATTGCCTGTCCGGTAGTGCTCCGCGTGCCGGATGCGATATAGCAGTGGATCGCGCATCTTCATGTTGGGGGAAGCCATATCAATCTTAGCGCGCAATACGTGCGCCCCGTCCTCGAACTCTCCCGCTCGCATACGCTTCAGCAGATCAAGGTTCTCTTCTACGGAACGATTCCGGTATGGGCTAGGCGTCCCCGGCTCCAGTACTGTGCCCCGATTCGCGCGGATTTCTTCCTCATTCTGGCTGTCCACATACGCTTTACCAGCCTTGACCAATTCGACCGCACAATCATAGAATCGCTCGAAGTAGTCCGACGCAAAAAAGAGCCTGTCCTCCCAGTCAAAGCCCAGCCAACGGATGTCGCGCTGAATAGCTTCGACAAAGCTCGGATCCTCAGTCTCCGGGTTCGTGTCGTCAAAGCGAAGATTACACAGCCCGCCGAACTCCTCCGCTACCCCGAAATTCAGACAAATGGATTTGGAGTGACCAATATGTAGCCACCCATTCGGCTCGGGCGGAAAACGGGTGAGAACCCTGCCACCATACGTATTTCGCTCCACATCCTCGCGTACTATCTCGCGGATGAAATCCAGCGGTTCGTCTTCGATATTTTCTGCAGACGACATTGGATTTGAACTGAATTGCTCAGTGGTATTCGTAGTCACAACTTTGGTCCTTCTACCCGTCTCAGTAAGGCGATAGGTGCGAACAAGAAGAGGAGCTTTGCCCTGTCGAATCGAAGCTGTGACCGGATAGGGCGTAGCCCGAATGATGAGAGTTATTGTAAACAATTATGCCACCGGCAACACTGGGTGTCAATCAGTTGGGCATCTGCGGATTGGGACCGGATATTCGCAAATTGGCATGCTTCATGGTAGATTCCGTTCGCGAACCGGCGGCATTCAGACGCAGAAGCGCAGTTCATAGTCTCTGATGACATAGGTACTAGTGATGAGCGATGCTAAATAGGATCGTCCGATACGGGCAACCAGTACTATTGGTACTGGCCGGCATTGCGATCGTATTGCTCCTGCGCGGTCAATGGCAGACGCTTAGGAACTATTCTTGGCGCCTGATCCCTTGGCTATTGTTGCTAAGCCTCGGGCTATTGTTGGCCACCTGGGCAGTTGAGGTCGCCATTTGGCGACGCATACTGTCGCGCGTGGGCGGCAACATAGACTACTTTCCTGCGTTCCGAATCTGGTTCCTCAGCGCCGTACTCCGTTATATTCCCGGCAACATCTGGCAGCCCTTGAGCATGACCGTATACTGCAAGCGCTACGGTATCCGTCCCGAAGTGACTGTGACCAGCATCGCCTAGTACAAGGTCATCATTCACATGGCGGTGGCCCCTTTCAACGCTGCATACTTTTGGTTTGGAACGAGCGGCGGATTCCTAGCGTCCGTACTTGTAGGTCTCACGCCGTGGATCGTTGCTCTGGTGTTGATTCCGTTGGCTATATTTATTGCTCGACCGGAATGGCTGATGAGGTTGCTCAACGCGCTGCTTACAAAAGTAGGCCGGCCACCGATGGATACCACGCTTAGCAGCACGAGTCTGTTGGCGCTTACGTTCGCTGCCGTAGGCAACTGGTTGATGTGGGGCGTAACGTTCGCGATTTTCACGTACAGTATCGTTGAGCTTGATCCGAACAATACCCTGCAGCTGTTGCTCCTGCTTACCCTTAGCTATCCCATCGCCTACGCCGTCGGGTTTGTCAGCTTGTTGACGCCCAGCGGTTTCGGCGTGCGCGAGGGCGCCTTCTACGTTCTGTTGTCACCCGTGATGGCTGGCGGTATGGTCGCGATTGCGGCGTTAGCCATGCGCGCCTTCACAGCAATAGGAGAGTTGATTATTGCGCTCGTCAGCGCTCCGTTCGAGCGTGCCCCTACGGCTGTGCATTCGAGCTTGTACTCGCAACTGGGCGGTGTTGATGCGCCGCCCGGCTTCGCCGACGCCCGGGAAGCGAAAACCGAAAGACCCCTAACATAGCTTGCCTCCGGTAAATTTGTGAAACGCATCCACTATACGCTTACACCGATTACGCTTGCCCTGGTGACGCTAAGCGCGTATGCCGTGCGTGTCTTTCGTTTAGATGTGCAGAGTCTGTGGTATGACGAAGGCGTCACGGCAGAGGTGGCGCGGCGGGGGCTCGCAGACTTAACACGTTGGACCGCAAATGACATCCAGCCCCCTCTATACTATTACCTGGTGGCGGGATGGGGCCATTTGGCAGGATGGACGGAATGGAGCCTTCGCTTTCCCTCCGCGTTCTTTGGAACGCTCACCGTGCCCCTGATTGCGGCCGTGACCTACTCTTTGACGCGGCGCCGCTCAGCGAGTCTGCTGGCAGCGCTGCTGGCTGCATTTCACCCGCTTCTCGTCTACTACAGCCAAGAGGCGCGCATGTACGCCATGCTGACGGCGCTGGGCGTCGTGCTGGCGTACCTCGTAGTAGATGCTGAGTCGGATGCGCTCAATCTCAAAACGCGCTGGACGATCTACGTTATAGTGGCTACGGCCGCCATCTACACGCACTACTTCGCATTCTTCCTCCTACTGGCGGTGTCGTTGGCATTTTTCGTCGACCAGCTCATCATCTTGCCGCGCCGAGAACGTCGCGCAGGCGTCGAGCCGCCTGGCCGCGATGGTGTTCGTAGTGTAGATCGCAAGATTCTGGGCGGATTTCTTATCGCCAACGCTATCGTGCTTCTACTGTATCTGCCGTGGATATCGACGCTGTTGACAAGGCTCAGCATCGACTCCAGCTACTGGGATGGCGCATTCAAACTTGATGAGGCACTGCGACACATAGGCGTCAGTTTCGTCGGCGGTGAGACTATTCTGGAAGAACAGGCGGTCCGCCTGCTAGCGCCTTACGCCGCGGCGACTGGTCTCCTTGTCCTTCCCCTGCTGCGGCCAAAGTCAGCTCAAATTCGGACGTTGATCTATTCAATTCTCTGGTTGACCGTCCCCATCGCGGGAGTCTTGCTCCTCGCTTCGCTGGTACCGAAATTCAATGCACGTTACGTGATCATGGCGCTGCCTGGGCTGATCCTGTTGTGGGCGGCCGGTCTGACGGAGATGTCCTCGTTTTCCAATTGGCGACTATGGCAGGGGTTCCGTACACCGCTCAGTAGCGCGCGTTCACTCTTTTCGGTCGCGCTTACCTTCCTGCTGTTGATAGGTTTTGCATACGCCGACTACAATTGGTTCACCGATCCTGCATTTACCAAGGCCGAGTGGCGACAACTCGTAGAATACGTGCGCACCACACTCCGCGAACAAGGTGATGAGGCCGGGGAACGTACCAAGGTGGTCCTGGTCAGCGGACATGCATGGCCGGTGTGGAATTACTATGCACCGGATCTGCCACCTTTGCGACTCCCCGACCTAGAAATCCTCGACGTAAACGCGATCCTTGACTTCAAGAACAGCGCCATTCCTCTTCGCAATGCACTGGAAGGAAAGACAGACGTATGGCTGGTGGAATGGCAAGGCGAAATCGTCGACCCTATGGGCATTGTGCCTGTACAGCTTAACCTTGCAGGCCGTGAACAGAGATCCAAACCGCAGTTCTGGCAACTCCAGTACCACCACTACATCGATGTCGACGCCAATGCTGTTCTGGTCGAACCAACCGAAATCTCAGACAAGAGCGTCAACTTCGGAAACCAAGTCTATCTGTTGGACTATACCGTCGCTGAAAACGGTGACCTATTGCTGTTCTGGCAGGTCCATCCAGATCATGAAGGACCGATTCCGGATCTGCACATCACTGGAAACACGACGACAGCCGACGGACTGCCCATGTACCGGTTGCGCGATCGCCGACCGGCCAGCTATGAATACCCGGCCTTTCGTTGGGCGCCCGAACAGATCACCTTGGGCCGCGTATTGGCGGAAGACTGGGCCGGTCCGGGGGCGCTGCCGGGTGACTATAGGCTGAAGTTGGGCGTGTATGATGCACAGGGTGACCTTACCGGGCTCGATGTGATTGGCGACGAGGGCCGGCCCCTGGGAAAGTCGATCACCCTCGACCTCAATCTGCGGCAACCGACCGAAGGTCCTGACATCGTTAACAAGGTCACCTTTGCCCAGATCATTCCTGATCTCTTCACGGAAATACTGTTGTCCGCCGAAAAGGCCGAACCGGGCGAGTTGATTCCGGCGGAAATGCATTGGTACGCTGAAGAGAAGCCGCCCGGCGACTATGAGCTCCTCCTGCGTTGGCGCCTGCGCAGTAGTGGTGAAATAGTCGACGAGGAACGTTTTTCACTTTCGACCTTGCCGACTAGCCACTGGCCGGACGACGAACTATTGCGGACAGTACATACTTTTCGGGCGCCACTTGGTCTTCAACCTGGAGAATATTGGCTTGACATCGGACTGTCCGCTCCAGACAGCTCGTTCGTGCGCCTGCCTTTCCAGATTCTGCGCAGCACTCGCATGTTCCGGGCGCCGCCCGTAACGACACCTATCGATGAGACTTTCGGCGATAACCTGCACCTCCTCGGCATAATGGAGCCCGTCCAGAACACCATGACGCCCAGTGAACAGGTGGCGCTTACGTTCGTCTGGCGCACAATGGACAGGCTGCCGATTGACTATACGGCGACGCTTCAGTGGCTCGACGAGGAAGGCCGGCCGGCCGCCCAAGCAGACACCCCGCTTCCCGGCGGCTCTTCCCGTTGGTTGCCCGGTCAAGTGGAGTTCCAGACATTTCTGACGACTGCTCCTGCGGAGCCGGGCAACTACCAGTTGGTGACGGCAGTCTACAACGCAAACGAGACTGATTTGCCGCGTCTGCGAACGAGCGACGGAAGGGATCTGCTGGTATTGGATGAGGTCACCATTGCAGGTGAATGATGCGGCAAGGGTCGACCCGTAGCGGAAAACGAGGAGTCGCAATGATCGGCGAACCGATGTGTGTTCATCGCGCCTGTTCTGCTACACTCACCGTATATTGATATACATGATCATGCTGGGACACTTCATGCGAGTACAGTTCAGTTCCATTTCTTCTCACCATCCTACCGCACAAACGAGTCGCCCGATGCGCGCTCGTAGCACATGGCTTAGCACGTTGGCTGTGGCCATGTTGCTGGTTCTCGCAGCATGTGGACGTCTGGACATTCCGATCGGGTCCTTGCTCTACGACGTGCAGGTCACGCCTGACAATATCTCGCCCAATGCCGACGGCGAGAGCGACGTGACAGAGATCCAGTACAGCCTGCGGCGAGCCGCGGATGTCTCTATTTACTTCGAAGATGAGGCGGGCGAAAGGTACTACTTCCGCAAAGACCGCAGGCGGTCGCCGGGCAACTACAGCGTGTTTTGGGGCGGTACCCTCGAACAAACGGAAGAGGAAATGGACGCCGAACAGACCGAGTACGGCGTGAACCAGATAGTGAGCCGCGTGCTGCCGGATGGTGAGTACACATGGCATATCGCTGCCGTAAGCGAAAGCGGTGACAGCCAAGAAGCTAGTGGTGTAATTACACTGCAGGATGGCGATGTCGAGGTGCCTGAGCTCCACAATTTCGCCGTAATACCGGATACGTTCCGGCCAAATCAGGACGGACTGCCCGACGACTGGGTCAGCATCAGCTATTACCTGACCAAAGACGTAGAGTCTGTCAACGTATACCTGAGTGATCCCGCGCAGCCGGGGGTGAAACTTCCTATCGCCGAAGAACCGGGCGTCGCCAAGACGACCGACAAGGGGTTCCACGAGTATCGCTATGAAGGTGGAGTCGACCTAAATGCAGAGCCGCCCGACGACGGCACCTATCAAATTGTGGGCGAGGCTCGTGACCGTGCAGGCAACGCAGTGCGCGTAGTGCGCGAATTGACCATCGAAGAAGGCGGCAAGCCTCGCGCCGACATCGCTCAGGGCGAAGTGGATTGGGAAGGTGAGGTCAATCGAGTCGTAAGCGTTCCCCTGGGCCAAAATCTCTGTTTTAAAGCCATCGTCACCAACGAAGGTACGGTACCGATCCGAACCGCTGGCCCGTGGCCGGGCCAGGAGTACAAATTCAGCGAGAATTACAATACGCTCGCTGCAAGGGGACACAAAGACTGGTACTTGCAGGCCGGCGTGTGGCGATTTGGGATCAATTTTGAATCAACGGGTATCGACTTCCCGTTTCGGTGGGCAGTCGGTCGGCCGGAAGACCTCGAACTGCGCGTTATCGACGGGCAAGAACAATATTACCTGATGCCCGGGAAATCAGGAGAGGTCAGCGGCTGCATCCTAATGGACGAGGAGCCGCCGCTCTCCACGAACTACTGGTGGGCCGGCCTAATTCATGAGAACGTGGAAGTAGCCAACAATTACGTCGACCGAATCACCGTGAACGTGGGCATACCATAGCGTCTGCCATGAAAGTAGCCGTCATCCTGGTAAACCATAACACACGCACGCTGCTTAGTAACGCGCTCCAGAGCGTCTATGAGTCAGCTCGCGCGTCGGCCCTCGACTTGAGCGACCTGCCCGTCCTGGTAGTCGACAATGCCAGCCGCGACGGCAGCGCGCAAGTGGTTGCGGAGGATTTCCCGCATGTCCGGCTGATTGCGCTTGACGACAACGTTGGGTTTACACGGGCAAACAACCTGGCGCTGGCCAAACTTGGTTTTGCCTTGGACGCAAACCGTACTGACCAGGTCATGGCCGCTCGGCCGGACTATGTGCTGCTACTCAATCCTGACGCAGAAATCATGGGCGATGCGTTGGGTCAGATGGTGCGGTTCATGGACGAGAATCCCACCGCCGGATGCTGCGGCCCGCGTCTGGAATACGGGGATGGTGCATTTCAGCATGGCGCGTTTGCATTTCCATCGCTTGGCCAGGTCGCGATTGACCTCTTTCCCGTGCACAAACTTAGGCTTGCCCGCCGCCTGTACGACAGCAGCTTCAACGGACGCTATCCCCGAGCCCTGTGGGATTCAGAACATCCGTTCGCGGTCGATTTTGTTCTGGGCGCCGCACTCATGATGCGCGGGGCCGCCGTTAACCTGATCGGCGGTCTCGATGAAGGCTTCTTCATGTACTGTGAGGAGATGGACTGGTGTCTCCGCTTGAAGGAAGCCGGATGGGAGACGTACGCGGTTCCATATGCCCGGGTGCGACATCATGAAGCACAGAGCAGCCGACAGACGCCGTGGCCAGCGTTTCGCAACCTGTGGACCAGTCGCGTACGGTTCTATACAAAGCATCGCAGACAATTCTCGCCTGTACATCTATTCGCCGTTCGTTCACTGATGCGTATTGCGATGCGCCAACGGTCGAAAACTGAGCGCCGGCGCTTTGCACAGGGGCGCAGCACGGGAACGGAGGCCGCGGACGCTCTGGCGTCATACGCTTTCGTTGCACACCTCTAGCTCCACGAAAGCCGGTGTAAATGTGAACCAACACCCAGCCCGCCTCATTGGCGTGGTGCTCACGAAGAACGAAGCGGGCCACATCGCAGCGTGCATCGAGAGCCTCAGACCTTGGGTGGATGCAGTCGTCGTGTGGGATTCCGGCAGCAATGATGGGACCGAGCGGATCGCTCGAGACCACGGTGCACTGCCGGTGATCCGCCCCTTTGACAACTACGCTGCACAGCGGCAGGCCGCGCTCGATACTCTGGACGCCGAATGGGTTCTGTTCTTGGACGCGGATGAACGGATGACGCCGGCGCTGGGCGAGGAACTGCGCGTCCTCATCGAGAGCGATAAAGCGACAAGCGCTACGTCAAGTAAGCGACTGGCGGGATGCTGGCTGCCGCGGCGGAATTTCATTGCCGGAAAGGAAACGCGCGGGGGAGGCTACCTTCCTGACTATCAGCTGCGATTGCTGCGGCGTAACGCCGCTCGCTATGTACTGGAGCGCGAGGTACACGAAATCGTAGAGGTGGACGGTGACGAAGTGTACGCATGTGAGCCGCTTTTGCACTTCAATTACGAGTCGTGGCAGCAATTTCACAGGAAACAACGCTTCTATGCCCGCTATGAGGCTCGCATTCTAGCAACCCGCGGCATCCGCCCCCGGCCACACAACTTCATCCTGCAACCTCTGCGTGAGTTCCGCCGCCGCTTCTTCACCCTGCGCGGCTACGTGGACGCTCTACATGGTTTACGCCTTGCGCTCTACCTCGCGTGGTACTATGGGGCGCTCCCGTACTACTATCTTCTCATAGACAGAGGCCTGTGGCGGTCAATTTAGCCTGTTGTGATTGTGCTAACGCCGTCTGTCCTCTCGACCCGAATCAGATTTTGGGTCGCCTGTTCGAATGTGTCATCGTGACTGATCACGAATAGCTGGCGGAAACCTTTGACTTCCAGGATCTGCCGGGCAAGTGACTCGCGCCTTCCCTCGTCCAGGTTGGCCGTGGGCTCATCGAAGAACGCAATGTCGATATCACTAAGCTCCCGAACCAGCGCGAGGCGCACGGCCAGTGCTGCCGACATCTGCTCGCCGCCGGAAAGCTGTGCAAAATCCCGATCGTAACCGCCGACTTCCAGCGTGATCCCGTAGTCATCGTTCCAAGCAAGGTGACGGGAATAGTCCTGCATGATGTCGCTGAATATCTGCCGCGCGTTGTCGCTCACTTGGCGGATCAGGACCTGTGTGACGTAGGGGCCGGCTCTACGCAGGAGCGTGCGCACAGTCTCCAGGACATCCTCCTGCTCACCGGCCGCTGCATGGCGCCGTTGGCTCTCGACCAGCGCTTCCTCCTTGGCATGCAGCTCAATGATGGCACGGCGGGTCTCTTCCTGCTGAGCACGCATCATCCCGATTCGCTCATTGAGCGCGCCGAGTGATGAGCGCAGTGTCTGTTCCTGCACCAGCGCTTGTCGATAGGCATCTTCGTCGAATCGGGCAGACGCCTTTTCGAGCCGCTCTATGAGAACATCCAGTTCCTGAGAGCCCTCCGCAGCGGCGACCACAAGCCGTTCTACCTTTTCGGTCCGTTCCGCGAGCATAGAAGCCAGATGCCCGTTTTTCAACACGATCTGATAGGCTTCGTGATTAGCGCGTATCTCGGCGCCGCAAGCATCCAGATCCTCATCCAGTCCCTCAAAGCGCGCCAACTGATCCGAAACGGCGTTCAGCCTGCCTTGTATGGTGTCAACTTTGGCATTTATCTCCGCCATTTCGGCCATGATCGGCGCTTTCCGCTCTACCTGACTCTGCGCCAAAAGATAGGCGTTCCTCGGATTACCGAGTTCGGCCAGTTGCGCCTTCAATTTGTCCAGTATGTCCGCTGCACCCGATAGATTCCCCTGTTGGGTGAGCAGCGCTTCCAGGCCCGATTGCGCATTGTTCCTGTCAATGCCTAAACGATCCGCTTCGCCCGCGCTAGGTAAATCGCGTAGATCCCGTTCCACCTGCTGGATCGTGCGCCTAATTGCGGCGGACTCACCCTCCGCCGACTTTGCGTCCGTCTGGATATCTCTATAATTTTCGCGCAATCCGGCAAGGCGCGCTTCATTGCGCTGCAATAGCTCGCGCCGGTGGTCGTCTGTCAGGGGCTGCTCGCAAACAGGACATACCGCGGTTTCTACATTGGCAAGCGACTCGGTCTGCTCTTTCAGCGCATCAGCTTCCGATTTCATGTGCGCAAGGATATCGCGCATGCTATCAATCTTCTTGCGTGCTTCTTCCTCGTCCGCACGCAGCTTATCTACTCGCTGTTCCAGTTCGCTTCGGCGCTTCGACGCTAGTTGGGACTGTTCGACCCGTGCGGAGAGTTCTGCAACCTGCGTGCGCATTTGGGTGATCTGTTGCTCGAGATTCTGAAGCCGCATCACGTCCTGTTGCGCCTCCAGAATTTGTGCTTCTATCTCAGATTGGCGTGCTACAGCCTCTGTCAGTTGCTCGACAGTGGAAGCAGCTTCCTCGACGGTCGAGAGGTCTTGCAACAGCTGTGCTTGGCGCGTCTTGGCGACTGCCTCGGCTTTTTCGTCCTGTGATAGGCTGTGCTCCAGCCGCTGTCGCTCACGGACCCTTGCCTCCAGCTCCTTCTGGTGCGCCAGCGCTACTTCGTAGCGATTGTGGCCAGCAAGGTTTTCCTCCACGAGCGCATGCGCGCCCTCGGCATCTGCGCGATCCTGGCGGGCCGACGCGAGCTCTCGCGCCAAGGACTGTTGCCGCTCAAGGGCGCGCCCGTGCTGGGCACGCAGCTCTGACACTTCTAGGCGAATCTTCTCCAACGCCTCCCTCGTAACTACCGCAGCTTCCAGCCCTTCTCGTGTACGATTCGCTTGGCTGGCAGCCTCACGAAGTTCGACCTCACGAGCGGTTACGTCCTGTTCCAGCTTGGGTAGCTCTTCAAGCCTTGCCTGCAACGCAGCGATCGATACCTCCAGTTCGTGACGGCGATCGCGCAACAAACGCGCAGGCGCCCTCAATGATTCAACCGCCTTATTGTAGTCCTCCACCTGCAGTAGCCGGTCAAATATAGTCTTTCGATTCGCCGCCGTGTTGAGAAAAACCGCGGTAAATGTTCCCTGCCCTACACCGACTGCGTCACGGAACAGCGCGGACAGATCGGTGGTACTTTCCACCCCCATATGATCGTGGAGAAAGGAGAGGACGTCTGCCTTGCCCTCACAGATCCGAATGCCGGTTTCGGGATCGTGGACGTAATGTGCATTGGTGCCGCCGACTCGACGCACGACATCGTACAGTCGTCCATCGCGATCGCTTTCCAACGTGACGGTGATCGTGGCCGTGCGCATGCCCGCGCGTACGAACTCGCTCTGCGTGTAACGCAGCTCGTCGAATACGGCCAGCCCGATAGCTTCCAGAATGGTACTCTTGCCGGCGCCGTTTTGGCCGACGATGGCGTTGACGCCCGGCGCAAATTCTATAGTTGCGTTATCGTAACTCTTGGCATTCTCCAGCTTGACCGCGATGATCTGCATCGTTATTCCTG
>JBJYXA010000184.1:0-1679 GCA_046259705.1 Caldilineaceae bacterium | reverse complement strand
ATAGACCGCGGACACGCTTTGTCAAGTACCAATCCGTGTATCAGGCGCGACCAATAGGGGGTCAAGAACAGCGAGTTTGGCCCCCTGTAGCGACGGATTGAAGTAGCGAAACGACGGGTCGCTCAAGGCGGTCATATATAAAGGAACGCAATTAGAAAACGCAACGGTACATGATAAGCCAGTTAGCCAAGCGGTCTCGTGCGGCGCACACAATTCTGCAGGTGAATGCGCTCATCGTAGAGCGAACTGGTCTGCCAGAGTTTCCAGGCAATGGCCAACAAGCGATTAGCTAGGCAACGGTCTGCATGGGAACGGGAGCGGCTGCGTGCCAAGACTTGGTGATGATACGAAGCCGCCCAGTCAGATTCGGAAATTGCACAGCGCGCCCACTGCTGCGTAATCTGGCGGAAACTATGGTCACAACTGCGGCGAAAGCGCACGGACTGCTTTTTACCGCTTTGATAGGTGACTGGACAGGTCCCGGCGAGCGCCTGAAGCGCACCGACCGTCGGAAAGCGCTGCCGGTCTTCACCAAATTTGACGAGCAACGCCGGAGCGAGCCATTGGCCCGTTCCCGGGAGGGCCGCAAAGATCGGCGCATCCGGATGTTGACGAAAAAGATGGTCGAGTCGCTTTAGATTGGCCTGCTTGTTGTGCAGGGCCGCCTGCAGTGCTTGCGCCAACTGACGCACTTGTTCGGCATAGGCGGCAACGAGCGCAGGTCTCGGCGCCGGTTGGACCGCCTGCAACGCAGCATACCGGGCCGGTAACAGACGCTGTTTGGGATAACGATGGCGGCGACAGAAGTCGGCAAATTCATCGTACGTCAGTTCGGCTGCCGCCTCAGGCGTCGGATAGGTGTGCACAAAAGCGCAGACAATCTGTGTCGGCCAACTGGGAAAGACGTTCAGCGCCACCGGATAGTAGCGGAGCAATGCGTTGCGCAAGCGATTGCCCAGACGAGTGCATTCTTGCGTCAGCATTTCACCATAACTCACGTAGACCCGCATCTGCTGCAACAAGTCGCTGCCTGGCGCCCAGGGCTGCAGCTTGGACAAGTCAGTCCGCAGCGTTTCTGCAATTACCCAACTATCGTACTGGTCATTGCGCGCCCCGCTTTGGCGATGACGTCCACGATTGGAGGCGATGGTGCTTGGCGGGACTACATAGATCTGCTCATGGCCCGCAGCCCAGAGATAATCAATCAGCAAGGTATGGGCACTCTCTATGCCAATCACACATTCCGCCGGCTCAACCTGAAGCTGACGACGCTTCTCTTCCAAACACTCAAAGCCTGCAACATTGTGCTCAATCTTGTGGGTCAGAATCGTCTCACCCGTTTCATGCATAAAGGTCACGTCATGTTTCTTTTCACTCCAGTCAATTCCCAAATAGATTGTCATCATACCCTCCACGGTGTACAATGACTACCAAGAGCTTCACTGTCGGACGCTATTTAACCGTAATCCTGTTAGGGCGTTCAAGACGCAACACGCTTTCGACGGTGCCACAGCTCTCACCCGGTCGGACGGTCCGCGGTCGGCGTTCGCAACGCTGGATGACGCTGGTCCTTGCTGACCGGGCAAAGGGTCCGATAGCGACAGCGTCGTTTCGCTGCTTCACTCGCTATCGTACCCTTTTTCATTGTAAAGTAACAGGATGACGCTGATCCAGCCGAT
>JBJYXA010000183.1:0-2163 GCA_046259705.1 Caldilineaceae bacterium | reverse complement strand
GTGGCCAACGGCTTGAGGCCAAAGTCATCCAGGATGAGCAGGTCTGGACGCAGGTAGCTCTGTAGGCGTCGTTCCAGGGTGCTGTCGGCGCGGCCGCCATTGATCTGCTGCAGCATCTTGTGGGTGTTGACGAAGAGAACATCAAAGCCCTGGCGACAAGCTTCATGTGCCAAGGCCTGGGCGAGATGTGATTTGCCCACGCCGGTGGGGCCGCAGATGAGGACGTTCTCCTTGCGACGGATGTAGTCACAACTGGCCAGTTGCATGACCTGCTGGCGGTTGATGGTCGGATTGAAGTTGAAGTCAAAGCTCTCCATGCTCTTGGTCGTGTTGACCGTGGCGCGACGTAGGCGAAGTGCCAACTGCTTCTGGGCACGACGTTCAACTTCATCTTCGACCAGGCGGGTCAAGAATTCGACATAGGTCCACTTGTTGTCCACGGCCTGCTGGTTGCGTGCTTCCAAGGTCTCCAGAATGCCGGAAAGCCGCAGTTGTTTCAGATGCGGTGTCAGCTGGTGCATCAGTTCCATGTTGCACCGCCGAATAGATGGCCGACCAGCTCGCCGGCCGTGCGCACGAAGGTGGTCGCCGGCGCAGAAACTGTGGGTGTTGGTGACGGCAACTCCTCATGTCCCTTGGTGAGGATGCGCTTGACCGTCATGTAGCTGGGGTCGTCATATTGCAGGGCGCGAGCGCAGGCTACCTCCAGACGCCGGTCGCCGAAGCGGTCACGTAGTTTGAGCAAACGCTGAACGGTAGGTAGGCGCTCGATGACCGGGTCGTCCAGCAATGTTGTGACGACCTGGGTTGTGGCAACACCGATGTCCTCGGCGACAGTGAGACACATGCTGCGGTTGAGAAAGAGACCCGGCAGTTTCTCCGGCGGTAAGTGGGCGGGATGGGTCTGACGCTCGCCGGGTTGTTGTGCCCGGTCATGCGTGGCAACCAGCTGATAATCTGCTGTGTAGATCTGTACGCACTGGCTGCCGCCTCGAATGCGCAATTCCTGGCCAACCAGGCGGAAGGGAGCCGAGTAGTAGGCGCTCTCGAAAATCACGTGGCAGTCCCGGTGCAATGTGGCGACTTTCCAGATGGCCATGTCGTAAGGTGTCTTTGGTAGCGGCTGCAACCGCTCTTGCTCGACCTGATGGAAACGGTCTAGCGGTCGCTCCTTGGTCGTTCCGTGAACTCGCTGACCGGCCGTGGTTTCGCACCAGACCAGCACATCTTGGTTGGCCTGAATGAGCGACGTCGTTGTACGGCCACCCAGGAAGTTGCGCTTCACATAGTGGACACCGCCCTGTTCGACCTTGCCTTTATGTTCCGGTGTATAGGGTCGACACGGCGCAATGAGAAAGCCGTAGTGTTCAGCACATTCCCGGTACGCCTGCTGCACCTGTGGGTCGTCCCAGCAGGCTCTGATGATGGCTGCCTTGAGATTGTCGACAACGAGGCGCGCCGGGACACCACCGAAGTAGGAGAAGGCGTTGCGATGACAGCACAGCCAGCTCTCCACCTTCTGGTCAAAGACGAACTCGACATACTGGTGGCGACTCCAAGAGAGGGTCATGACGAAGGCCCAGGCTCTGCGTTCCTTGCCGGTTGCGGGGTCGACCATCCGACCTGCATAGCCGAAGTCGATTTGCGCTTCTTCACCCGGTTTGCGTTCTACCCGCACGGTGACGTCCGGTGTGAGCGGCTCTAGCTTGCGCACGAACCGGTGCAGGGAGGAATAGCTGCCTTCGTACCCTCGTTCGTGCAGACGCTGGAGAATGGCGGCGATCTCGACACCTTCTTTGCGGAGCTGTGTGACATACTCTTGGTAGTCGGCGACCGATGACAGGTTCTGAGGCGCTGGCGTCTTGGGAAAAGCGGCAACAAGACGTCTCTGCAACTCTTCCGGCGGTGGCAGCTCGTCGGTCAGCAGATTCTCCTCTTCGGCCCAGGCCGCATACTTGTTGACTGTGCGCCAATTCAGCTGCATGTCACGTGCAATCTGTCGCTTGCTGTTTCCGGCTCGCAGCCGGTGGATGATTTCTCGAACATCCATGAGTCTGGTTCTCCTGTTAGCCATGTTTCCTCCCAGCCTATTCCTATCTGCTGGAAGGATAAGGATTTCACAGGAGTCCTGCCATCTTCACTGCTGCACTCTGGGTGAGAAGA
>JBJYXA010000182.1:21707-23788 GCA_046259705.1 Caldilineaceae bacterium | reverse complement strand
CCAAGCCGGAAATTGTGCAGGGCCCGAGTGGAGTCAAGCCGGGTTGGTAGGATCACGTTGAGACAACCAGAAAGCGAGCATTACTCATGAAACATACACTTGTCGCTTGGATGCGCGATAAACCCGGCGTGCTCAACCGAGTCTCCGGCATGTTGCGCAGGCGTAACTTCAACATCGACAGCCTGCAGGTCAGCCACAGCGAAACACCCGGCATTAGCCGCATGACGTTCGTGGTGGATGGCAATGAGCACATGGTGAACCAAGTCATCACGCAGATGCAAAAGGTAGTGGACGTCACGCGTGTCGAAGACATCACCAATCGCCCTATCGTCGTGCGCGAACTTGCCCTCATCCGCGTGCAGGCTACGCCGGAAACTCGCTCCGACATTGTGCAGATGGTCAACATCTACCGCGGTGAAATCGTCGACGTCGCACTGGACAGTATGGTCGTACAGATCGTCGGCGCTGAGGAGCGTATCGATTCCTTGATTGACCTGCTCACCCATTTCGGCATCATTGAGATGGTACGAACGGGGCGGGTAGCGTTGGTACGCGGAGCCGCACGGCGCAAACGCCGGCGCAGCATCGCTGTCTGGCGCGCGAGCACCAACAATGGCACCGACGATACGGAGGAAGAAACTCTGGAAGCCGGAGTCTAGGCAACAACATTGTTCGTTCCGACCGGACGAAGAGCGATGTCCCATTCGACCGATCCAGACAAATTCTTACAACCGTGCCGAAGAAACGCGGAAGTACAAAGGAAAGGCTGTAATCCAACATGGCAAAGATTTACTACGCAGATCAGGCCGACCTGAGCCTTTTGGACGGCAAGAAGATCGCCATCATCGGCTACGGGAGCCAGGGTCATGCCCACGCGCTGAACCTCAAGGACAGCGGAGCAGACGTTCGCGTCGGCCTCTACGAAGGTAGCAAGAGTTGGCCCAAAGCAGAGGCTGCGGGCCTGACGGTGATGTCGAATGCCGATGCGGCGGCTGAGGCAGACATGATCATGATGGTGTTACCCGATCCCATCCAGGCGAAAGTATACGAAGAGGACATCGCTCCAAACCTCAACGACGGTGACACGCTCATGTTCGCGCATGGCTTTAACGTGCGCTACGGCTTCATCGTAGCCCCCGAGAACGTCGACGTGTCGATGGTCGCCCCAAAGGCGCCGGGCCACCGAGTACGAGAAGTGTTCGTGGAAGGCTCTGGTGTGCCGGCGCTGGTAGCGGTTCATCAAGACGCCAGCGGCAATGCGCTGGCCAACGCCCTGGCATACGCCAAAGGCATCGGCAGCACGCGCGCCGGCGTTCTGGAGACGACTTTTTCGGAGGAGACGGAGACGGACCTTTTCGGCGAACAGACGGTGCTTTGCGGCGGCGTCAGTGAGTTGATCAAGGCTGGTTTCGAAACGCTGGTGGACGCCGGCTACCAACCGGAGATCGCCTACTTCGAGTGTCTGCACGAGTTGAAGCTCATCGTCGACCTCATGTACCAGGGCGGCCTCAACTACATGCGCTATAGCGTCAGCGACACGGCAGAATGGGGCGACTACAAGAGTGGGCAGCGCGTCATCACCGACGACGTGCGTCAAAGCATGAAGGCGATCCTGGCTGACATTCAGTCAGGCGCATTTGCCGAAGAGTGGATGGACGAATATCACGGCGGGGGCAAGCAATTCTACGCCCGCCGAAATACGGAACAGAATCAGCAGATCGAACAGGTGGGCAAGCAGCTGCGCAGCATGATGACGTTCCTCGACGCCAAGGAAGTCTAGGGACGGCCAGAATGCAGAGGATTTAGGCTACGGCGTTGAATGTGTTCTCCGCTTCCGCAAGGCTACTTGCGCCCACCGGAATGGCGGAATCTCACCAATACTGAAAGGGGGTGAAACTGGTATGGAGGACGATCTTAGTGACCTTAGTAACCTTACAAGATTCAGCACATGCACGAATACCAAGTCCAGACATATCCATTTTCACTCCCTAACGAGGTGACACGATGACTAGTGAACAGAACGGAACTGAGAACATAGCCGATGGCGAGCCTGCCGTTGAGCCCGAGACCGATGTAGAGAC
>JBJYXA010000182.1:0-21607 GCA_046259705.1 Caldilineaceae bacterium | reverse complement strand
GAGACCGATGTAGAGACTGAGATTGACGTAGCGCAGTTCGCTATCGACGACATCGGGGCATATGCGCGAGAAATTGCCCACGGTAAACGAATCGTGGTCTTTGACACGACGCTGCGCGACGGTGAGCAAAGCCCCGGGGCAACCCTGAATACGGAAGAGAAGCTGGACATTGCGCGCCAGCTCGCACGCTTGGGGGTGGATATTATGGAGGCGGGTTTCCCCGCTGCCAGCCCAGGCGATCTGGAAGCCGTGCAACGAATTGCCAACACGGTCGGACGTACGCCGCGCATGGGGAAGGATGGCAAAGTCGCACCGCCGCCGATTGTTACCGGCCTGGCGCGCGCCAACAAGAACGACATCGACAAGGCATGGGAAGCTGTCCAGGGCGCCGTGCGCCCGCGCATCCACACATTTATCGCCACAAGCGACATTCACATGGAACACAAGCTGCGCATGAGCCGCGACGAGGTGCTGGAGACCGTCGGCGATATGGTGCAGCACGCTGCCAGCCTGTGCAATGACGTGGAGTTCAGCCCGGAGGATGCGGGCAGAAGCGATCGTGAATTCCTGGTGCAAGTACTCAGCGTAGCGATCCAGGCCGGCGCCACGACGTTGAACATCCCCGATACCGTTGGCTTCACCACGCCCACCGAGTTTGGCGAACTCATCCGCTATCTGCGCGAGAATGTACCGGGTGGAGAAGACGTGATTTTCAGCGTCCATTGTCACAACGACCTGGGTCTTGCCACCGCCAACACCTTGGCCGGACTGATCAACGGCGCTCGCCAAGCGGAGGTGACGCTCAACGGCATCGGCGAGCGGGCAGGGAACACAAGTCTGGAAGAAGTGGTGATGGCCCTGTATGTACGTGGCCAGAATTACGGACTGGACACCAATATTGTCACATCGGAGATCCACCGCGCGAGCGATATGGTGAGCCGGTACACTGGCATGGTGATCCAGCCCAACAAGGCAATCGTGGGCGCCAATGCGTTTGCCCATGAAGCCGGGATCCATCAGGACGGCATGCTGAAGAACAAGCGCACGTACGAGATTATGGACGCCTCCACCATCGGGCTGCATCAGAGCAAGCTGGTGTTGGGAAAACACAGCGGGCGCCACGCTCTGAGCCGCAAACTGGAAAGCTTGGGCTACCATCTGACCCGCGAAGAGCTGAATGAGGTTTTCACGCGCTTCAAGGACGTGGCGGACAAAAAGAAGACTGTTACCGACGCGGACCTGGAGGCCTTGGTAGGCGATGAAATCTACCAGCCGAAAGAACTCTGGGAGCTGGTGAACATTCAAGTGCAGTGCGGCACGAACTTGATCCCCACCGCGGTCGTGACGGCACGCAATTCTGAGACCGGCGAGGTAGTCACGGACGCGGGCTTTGGCACCGGCCCGGTAGATGCTGTCTATCAGGGCATCAACCGCGTGATCGGCGTAAAGAACACGCTGGTGGAGTTTCTGGTGCAGGCGGTGACCGAAGGGATCGACGCTACGGGCGATGTTACGATACGCATCGAAGTGCCCGATCGTAGCATGGGCTACAAGGAGACCGCGCAGGGCCGGCCACGTCGCCGCCTTTTCAGCGGTCGCGGCGTCGATACGGACATAATCGTCGCCAGCGCAAAGGCGTATATGCAGGCGCTAAATAAAGCTTTAGCACTGGAAGGCGATGATGCGTCGGCGGTAAACATCGCCGCCGACGAAGAGTTTGCCATTCAGACGAGCGCGTAGTGCGTGTTCTATCTTCCCAGAAGCTCGAGCTTCTGGGAAGATCTACTTGTGCTCAATGGTTTCACCCGCAGACGTTACCATCGTTGATGTCGGGTATCGCTCGACCCATTATTGGGTTGTCGGGGCAGGTCGACGGTGGTGCGGTCTTCACGGGCGACTTGACGCACCCATCACTGATAGGGGAAGATGCGCAGGCCGCGCTGCAACAGAGAGCTGGCGACGGCTGCGCACGCGCGGGGCTTTATGCGTGTATCCGGGGCATGGCCCTGTTTGGCACTTAACTGCGGGGACTCCCCACTAAGGAGAGCCCACAGCACCGAAAAGCGTATTGAGTGGTTCGCAGAGCTAGGTTTCCGAAAGAGTAGGAACCGCATTGGTATCACCATTTCAAGATGAAGATAGGTTAGGAGCAACTCCCTTGGGCAAGACCTTGTTCGAGAAAGTATGGGACCGGCACGTTGTGGCGCAGGACGCCGGAGCGCCGGCCGTGCTGTATATCGATGCGCATCTGGTACACGAAGTGACGTCGCCCCAGGCGTTCAACATGTTACGCGAGCGCGGATTGCAGGTGCACGCCCCGCAGAAGACGTTTGCGACGATGGACCACGCCATTCCCACGCGGGACGTGGAGATCGAGCTGTGGCCCAGCGACGCGGCCACGCAAGTACGGACCCTACGCCAGAATTGTGAAGACTTCGGCATTACACTGTGGGACATCAACGGCGACGTGCAGGGCATTGTTCACGTTGTCGGTCCTGAGATGGGTGTGACGCAGCCGGGCATGACTATCGTATGCGGAGATAGCCACACCAGCACGCACGGCGCGTTCGGCGCGCTGGCCTTTGGTATTGGCACTAGCGAAGTAGCGCATGTACTTGCCACCCAGTGTTTGCTACAGCGCAAGCCCAAGACGTTTGCCATTAACGTCGACGGAGAGCTTGGCCCTGGGGTCACGGCTAAGGATGTAATCTTGGCCATAATCGCTAAGAACGGCGCTGCGGGCGGCACAGGGCACGTATTCGAGTACCGCGGTAGCGCGATCCGCAATATGAGCATGGCCAATCGCATGACAATTTGTAACATGAGCATCGAAGGCGGCGCTCGGGCAGGCATGATCGCGCCCGATGAGACCACGTTCGAGTACATCAAGGGACGACCGTTCGCTCCCAAAGGCGAGGACTGGGACCGCGCGGTAGCCTATTGGCGCACACTGGTCAGCGACGAAGACGCGCAATTCGACCGCGAACTCACGCTCGATGCGGCAGCGCTTGAGCCTATGGTGACTTACGGCACGAATCCTGGACAGGGCGTCGGTGTGCGCGGCCGTGTCCCCACGCCGGAAGAATTGGGTGACCCAGCCGAGCGTCGCAGCCTTCTGAGCGCGTTGGAATACATGGGCCTGCAGCCCGGCCAACCTATGGAGGGGCAGCACGTCGACATCGTCTTTATCGGCTCGTGCACAAACAGCAGAATCGAGGACTTGCGACAGGCCGCCGCTCTCGTCAAGGGTAAGAAAGTCGCGGACAACGTGCAGGCACTGGTCGTACCCGGCTCGAAAGCTATCAAAGCCCAGGCGGAAGCCGAAGGACTCGACCGTATATTCTCCGAGGCGGGTTTCGAGTGGCGCGGCGCCGGCTGCAGTATGTGTCTTGCTATGAACGACGACAAGGCAGGCAGCGGCAAGTATGTCGCCAGTACAAGCAATCGCAACTTTCAGGGACGGCAGGGCCCTGGCTCGCGCAGTCTGTTGATGAGCCCTATCATGGCCGCCGCCGCCGCCGTGAATGGTCGGGTCGTGGACGTACGGGATATGCTGGAGTAGGTCCACCCGGGTCCATCACTTTGTTCCATCATATTAGTCCATCGATTGGTCGAACCTGGCGCGCAAGCCGTGGCATAGTGAGATCCACCAGGTGCAGAAAGAAGAGATTAGGAGCCGATTATGGAACCGGTCAGACAAATAAAGGCGCGTGCGCTGCCGCTCCGCGCTGAAAACGTAGATACCGATCAGATCATCCCCGCCAGATTCCTTACGGCTGTGACTAAGGAAGGTATGGGCGACGGCGCATTCTACGCCTGGCGCTACAACGCCGACGGGTCGCTCAAGGAGGATTTCGTCCTCAATGATCCGGCTTACGGCGATGCAAAGATCTTGATCGCGGGGCGAAACTTCGGCAGCGGTTCAAGCCGTGAGCACGCGGTCTGGGCACTCACCGAGTACGGCTTCCGCTGCGTGATCACACCCGGATTTGCCGACATCTTCTACAATAATAGCCTGAAGAACGGGCTTCTGCTGGTGCCGCTGCCTGAAGATGCCGTGCACTTGCTCCTGGATCTGGTCGAAGAAGACCCGACGACAGAGATCGACGTCAACCTGGAGGACCAGACGGTAACTTTGCCGGACGGCCAGCAGCACAAGTTCGAGATCGATTCTTTTCGCAAGATGTGCCTTATGGAAGGTATGGACGACTTGGGCTATCTGCAATCAAAGGCCGACGCGGTAGCCGCGTACGAGGCTCAGCCGGCCTACTAGCGTACGCCGTCGAGAATCGCAGGACACGTACATTAGGACGCCGAAATGCTTCGCAACGACACGGAATGATGAGCAGCGCACTAGCGCCAGATGAGCGCTGCCGCTGGCCCGAATTGCCGCCCCGGACCGACCGTGCCTTGCGCGCAGCGGTGCATTTTGTTCTGGAGCGTTTCGATGTAGAAGGCGTGATTGCTGCCGGTACGCACATCAGCGGCACACCGGACGCGCGTAGTGATTTGGACATCTACGTCATCCACGCGCAGCCGCACCGCCAACGCATCCAGAAGTGGTTCGAAGGCATTCCTGCCGAGATCTTTGTAAATCCCCCGTCGTCGATCCGTAGCTACTTCGTCGAAGAGGTCGACCGTCCGTCAACCGCGCATATGCTGGCCGGCGGGTTCGTGGTCCTAGAGCGGTCACCCGTCGTCGATGATCTGCGACGCGAGGCGCACGCGTGGCTACAGCGACCGCTCGACAAGTCGGAGCTGCAATTGACCGCAGCACGCTATTTCGCGGCAGATGAATTCGACAATGCTCGCGATGTTCGCGAGCGCAATCCCGCGACGGCAGCGCGCATCCTGAACGGCGTCGTCGACAGCATGTTGGATTACGCCTTTCTAGTCCGCGGGTGCAGATTGCCGCGCACGAAAGCCTATTTGGATGATTTGAACAAGATGGAACCTCATTTGGGCGAGTTAGCGCGGCGTTACTATCTGGCGCAAGATCTGGATGATCGCTTCACGGTGGCGGAGCAGATAGCCCGCCGTACTATCGAAGAGAGCGGTTTCTTTGAATGGGAGTCGCCTCTCGAAACGGTCACGCCGCCGGAGACGGTGGCGTCGACAAACGCAAACACTGACCCATAGCGCAGAGAGCATGAGATATGGACGCGAATATCGTAGTACTGGCCGGCGACGGCATTGGTCCCGAAGTGACGGCCGAAGCGCAGAAAATTCTCGACGTGGTTGCGGAGAAGTTCGCGCACCGATTTCACTTCGACCCACAGCTCATGGGTGGGCGGGCCATCGACGAGGTAGGCAACAGCCTGCCTGATGAAACCGTCGCAGCCTGCAACGCCGCGGACGCGATTCTATTGGGCGCAGTGGGCGGTCCCAAATGGGACAATCCCAACGCCGCCGACCGTCCCGAGCGCGGTTTGCTGGCCATACGTAAGGCTCTTCATCTTTTTGCCAACGTACGTCCGGTCAAGCTTCATCCGCAGCTGATCGGTGCAAGCACGCTCAAGCCCGAAGTGCTGGAGGGTGTCGACCTCGTCGTCATCCGCGAACTCACCGGCGGTATCTATTTCGGCCCTCGCAAGGAAGCCGGCGAAGAGGCGGCCGAAGCGTTCGACACCATGCTATACACGCGGCCGGAGATCGAGCGCGTCGTTCGCCTTGCGGCAGAGACTGCCATGGGACGCAGTAAACGGCTCGCCAGCGTGGACAAGGCCAACGTTTTGGCGTCCAGTCGCCTGTGGAGAAGAGTCGCTACGGAGACGCTAGGGGACTATCCCGACCTGGAGGTTGAGCACGTGCTGGTCGACGCTATGTCCATGCACCTCATCCGCAGACCTGCGACCTTTGATGTGATCGTCGCTCCCAACCTTTTTGGCGACATATTGACCGATGAAGCGTCTATGTTGGCCGGGTCCATGGGCATGCTGCCGTCGGCCAGCTTGGGCGACCTGATGAATCAACAACAACTGCCGCTCGGGCTGTATGAGCCCATCCACGGCAGCGCGCCGGATATCGCCGGACAAGGCGTTGCCAACCCCCTGGCCGCTATACTGAGCACTGCCATGCTGCTGCGCTACAGTCTGGGTCTCGAAACAGAGGCAGCGGCTGTCGAATCGGCCGTCGATGCCGTACTCGAAGAAGGCGTCCGCACACCCGATATTAAGGACACCGGTACCGAGGTTGTGCCGACGCAGGTGATGGGCGACCTTGTGGCCGAGAAACTCCAAACAGCCGATGCCGACTGATCCGCAAGAACGTCTCCGATACTGGATCCGCACACTCGGCAATCTCCTTGGGGAGACCATTATCGAGCAGGAGGGCCGCGAGCTCTTCGAACAAGAAGAAGCCATCCGCGCGGAGGCTAAGGCTTGGCGAATGGGCGATCGCCAGGCGCAAGGGACCATCACCCGACTGGTATCGGCCCTCATCGATGATCTGCCCTATGCCTTGGCAGTACTCAAAGCCTTTTCCACCTATTTTCAATTGGTTAACCTGGCCGAAGAACGACAACGAGTCGATACGCTACGACGAAGGATGCGCGCGGCAGACGATCACGGCGTTCCCATGCAGGAAACGCTAGCCGACGCCGTGCGACAACTGCGTCTCGAAGGGCTGGCCGCAGACGATGTGCAGGTGCTGCTGGACAAGCTATTCATTGCGCCGGTCTTTACGGCTCATCCCACCGAGACAACGCGCAGGACGGTTCGAGCGAAGCTCAAGACGATTGAATCGATCCTGTATGACCTGGATATGGTGGACCTGCTTCCCCGGGAACGCGTGGCAAAGATTGAACAATTGCGGGAAGCGATCGTATTGCTGTGGCAGAGTGAGGAGACGCGCAGCCGTCCGCCCACCGTGATGGATGAAGTACGCAATGTGCTCTACTTCTTCGAACAAACGGTTTATGATTTGGTTCCGCGCGTGTACGCCGAACTGGAAAGGTCGCTACATGCAGAATATCCTGATGCGAAGTTCGAAGTGCCGCCATTTCTCCGTTACGGGTCATGGGTTGGCGGCGATAGAGACGGAAACCCCTACGTCGACTGCGAGGTCACCGAGGAAGCGCTGCGAGCGCAGAAGGACCTGGTTCTCAAGCTCCACGCGCAGGCGGTAGAATCGCTCTACTACCAGCTCAGTTCGGCCATCACGCGTGTCGGTTTCAGCGAAGAATTTCTGAGTAGCCTGCAGCAGGATGTGGAGCTTGTGCCGCAAGACGAGCGCGGTATGCTCGAGCTGTTCGAGCAAGAGCCCTACCGCCAGAAGCTGCTCTTGATGTATCGGCGCCTAGAAGCGACGCGGTTGGCCAATCAACGCCCCTGGACGGAAAAGGTGCGTAATCCGCGTGCGTACGCGAGCGTAGACGAATTCCTGCGCGATATTCGGCTTATTCGGGACAGTCTGCTTGCCAACAAGGGCGAACGCATTGCCGGAGGCAAGTTAGCAGATTTGGTCCGAGCCGTTGAGGTGTTTGGCTTCCATTTGGCCACACTGGACGTCCGCCAGCATTCGTCACGTCACCGCTCCGCGGTGGCCGAAATCCTACGCCAGGATGGCCTTGAGGAGGACTACGAAAGGCTGGAGGAGGATGGAAAAGTCCGACTTCTCAGCCAGGAAATCAACAGCAACCGGCCCCTAACCGCCCTGCTGGACTTCGATGAAGAGACAAATGAGACGGTGCGATCGTTCCGCCTGATTCGACGGGCACAGAACACCCTGGGTGAGGCGGCCATACAGACCTACATCATCAGCATGACCACTGACGTCAGCCACGTGCTGGAGGTAACCTTGCTGGCGCGTGATTCCGGCCTGATGGGCAAAATCGATATCACGCCGTTGTTCGAGACGGTTGAGGACCTGTTGAGGGCGCCCATGATCATGGGGAAACTCTTCGCGAGCGAAGCCTATCGCAAGCATCTGTCCCTGCGAGGCGATCGGCAACAGATCATGATCGGCTACAGTGACTCAAACAAAGACGGTGGGTACCTGATGGCCAACTGGATGCTGTTTCGCGCCCAGAGCAAATTGGCCGACGTCTGCGACGCACACGGTGTGAAGCTACTGCTGTTCCATGGGCGCGGTGGTACGTTGGGCAGAGGCGGCGGCCCGGCCAACCGGGCGATCCTGGCGCAGCCCATCGAGTCGATACGAGGACGAATCAAGATCACCGAGCAAGGGGAGGTGATCAGTAACCGCTATTCGAATCGGGACATCGCTCACCGGCACTTGGGGCAATTGGTCAACGCCGTGCTGCTCACGCGGGGTGAGCGCCAGCACCAGGTGGACGAGCTGAAGTGGTACGCCGCCATGGATGAAATGAGCAAGCTGGCGTTTTCATCCTACCGTGAACTCATCGACAATCCGAGCTTGCTGCGCTATTTCCACGAGGCCACGCCAATCGACCAGATCGTTCGCTTGAACATTGGCTCGCGGCCGGCAAGCCGCAAGGCCGCCAGCGGCATACAGGATCTGCGAGCCATTCCATGGGTATTTGCGTGGATGCAATCCCGCGTAAATCTGCCTAGCTGGTATGGTGTAGGCACTGCTATCTCGGAATGGATCCAAGGCGCGAACGGCAGTCACGGTTTGGGACCTGTTACGATGCAGGAACGCCGCGATCTCCTGCGCGATATGTATGAAAACTGGCTCTTCTTCCGAACGGTAATGGACAATGTTCAAGTTGGACTGCTGAAAAGCGATATGCGCATCGCTTCGCTGTACGCAGACCTTACGGATGACGTCACGCGGTACGAGGTATTTGGCAGGTTATTGGCTGAACACGAATTGACTGAACAGATGTTGCTGGATGTGACCGGTTACACCGATCTGTTGCAGAATGAGAGCTGGCTTCGTAACAGTATCCAGTTGCGCAATCCATACATCGATCCGATGAATTTCATTCAGGTCGCACTGTTGGCCATTCTGCGCGACGACGCCAGCCTTGCAAACGTCGACGAGGTGGAGAATGCGGTGCTCCTGTCCGTGAACGGCGTTGCAGCCGGCTTACAGAATACAGGTTGACGCAGAACCGAGGGCCGATAGGGGCGCCCATCCATCAGTAGGGGAACAACTCTTGCAATCTGCACTCTCAACTGTTGACGGTCTGTTGATAGACATCGATGGCGTACTCACGATCGGCAACGAGGTGATACCGGGAGCACCCGACACTATCCGTGAATTGCGCGAGCGCGGTGTCGCCATTCGCTTCATGACTAACACCACCATCTATTGCCGGCGCAGCCTAATGGAGCGCATGACTGCATTGGGTTTCGACATTCGTGAAGGTGAACTTTTCACGGCGACGTACGCGGCAGCCACCTATCTGCGCTGCCAAGAAGCCAAAAGCTACTACCCGCTGTTGCTGCCCGACGCGCAACTGGAATTCAGCGATATTCCCGTAGATCGGGACAACCCCGAGTTCGTGGTCGTAGGCGACATGGGCGCGAGCCTGACATTCTTGCGCATGAACCGTGCCTTCCGTGCACTGCTCAACGGCGCGCAGCTCGTTGCATTGCATAAAAAGCGCATGTGGAGAACTGAGGAAGGGCTTTTTCTGGATGGTGGCCCATTTGTCGTCGCCCTGGAATATGCGGCAGACGTAGGCGCCGTGGTCACGGGGAAACCAAGCCAGACCTACTTTCGCATGGTGCTGGACGATCTGGGCATCGCTGCCTCACGTGTCGCCGTGGTCGGCGATGATATTGAGATCGACGTGCGTGGCGCGCAGATGAACGGGCTCAAGGGATGGCTGGTCAAGACTGGCCGGTTTCGTAAAGAAGATCTCGGCCGGGGCATATGGCCGGACCAGACGTTCGAAAGTATCAACGATATTCTGAATTGATTGCATGGAGTGCACAGCACAAGTCCCTATAGTATGGTGCTGCGGGGCTGTTTGTTTGGAGTGAGAAAATGTCTAAAGAATTGATCCTGTTTGATTCGACCCTGCGCGATGGCACACAGGGCGAAGGGGTATCCTTGAGCTGTGACGACAAACTGCGCATCGCTCGCCGGCTCGACGAGTTTGGAGTGGACTACATCGAAGGCGGTTGGCCCGGGTCGAATCCGAAGGATATGGAATTCTTTGAACGCGCCCAGGATGAACTTAACCTCGACCATGCGCGGGTGACTGCCTTCGGCTCCACGGTGCGCGCCGGCATGAAGCCAGGGGACGATCAGCAGGTACGGCTCCTAATCCAGGCCAATACGCCCGTCGTGACTATATTCGGCAAGACCTGGGATCTGCACGTACGTGAAGTCCTGCGCACCAGCATGGAAGAAAACTTGCGCATGATTCAGGACACAGTGGCCTTCCTCAAGAGCCACGACAAGGAAGTAATCTACGACGCAGAGCACTTTTTCGACGGCTTCAAAGCCGACCCGGAATATGCGCTGGAAACGCTTCGCGCTGCAATCATGGGCGGCGCTGATTCTGTCGTTCTCTGCGACACCAACGGCGGTTGTCTGCCTTGGGAAATCGGGGAAGCCGTCGACGTTGTGCGCCGTGAGGTCCTTGGCCATAGCGACGGCGACAGTGAAATCCCTGCGTCAGAGGTAGTGTTAGGTATCCACGCGCACAATGACAGTGAAACCGGTGTGGCCAACACGTTGGCTGCGGTACAGCATGGATGCACGCACATACAGGGCACCATTAACGGCTACGGGGAACGTTGCGGTAACGCTAACTTGGTCAGCATCATACCTGATCTTCAACTGAAGATGGGGGTTCAGGTAGTTCCACCGGAAAAGCTGAGCCAGTTGACGGAGCTGAGCCGTTACGTTAGCGAACTGGCCAATCTGAACCCGGATTCCCACCAACCCTTTGTAGGGGCCAGCGCGTTCGCCCACAAGGGCGGGACGCATGTGAACGCGGTCGTGAAATACACGATGAGCTACCAGCACGTGGACCCGGCCGATGTAGGCAACGAAACTCGCGTGTTGGTTAGCGAATTGAGCGGCAAGGACAACATTGCAGTTAAGCGCGAAGAGTTTGGTCTGGACGGATTGAGCCGAGAAGAGGAGCGCGCGGTACTGCGCCAGATCAAGGAGCTGGAAAGCGTCGGCTTCGCTTTCGAGAGCGCGGAGGCCAGCGTAGATCTCATGTTGCGCCGCAGGCGTGACGATTACGAGGCGCCTTTTGAACTGATTGACTATACGGCGATCGTGGAACACCGCGCCGGCCGCGGTATGTTCTCTGAGGCTACGGTCAAGGTAAAGGTCGCAGGCGAAGTATTCCACGAGGTTTCCGACGGCAATGGCCCCGTGAACTCCCTAAACCTGGCGCTGCGCAAGGCCATTCAGCACATCTACCCGCAACTGCGCAAGGTGCACCTTACGGACTACAAGGTACGCATATTAGATAGCAAGAGCGGCACGGCGGCTCTGACGCGCGTGCTGATCGATTTCACCGACGGCCAACGCACCTGGTCGACGGTAGGTGCGAGTACGAACATCATCGAAGCCAGTTGGATCGCACTCTCGGATTCCGTGGAATATTTCCTGCTGACAGACGCCGAGCAGCAGCAGGACGAAAGTAGAGCCAAACCGGTGGCCTCAGCTTCTCCCGCACCGGCATAAGCATGAGCGTTGAAATCCTGGCCAAATGCGGTTATCGATGCGATCTGTGTTTGGCATACCGACCGAACATAGAGGCGGACGACCGGCGACAGGAGCTTAGCGACGGTTGGTTCAACCTATATGGCTTCAGGATCGGACCGGAGGCCATCGCGTGTGACGGCTGCGTTTCATCCAATTCGCCGAACCTTATCGACAAGAATTGCCTGGTCAGGCCGTGTGTGATCCGCAAGGGCATCGAGAACTGCGCCTGCTGCAACGAGTTCGTCTGTGACAAACACAAATCGCGCGGGGTAGATCGGGCCAATCTAGAGCATACGCTGAACCGGACTCTCAGCGAGACTGAATACGAATACTTCGTGAGGCCATATGAGGGCGAAAGACGGTTGCGCGACCTCAGGCACGTCTGTTAGCCAACGGTGATTGTCAGTCGGCCATTGGGCCTATGTGTGGCAAAGCACTCACCTATAGAAGCATAATGGATGGCTTGCACAGGCACGACCACAGTCGCTATCCCTACCCTTGATAGGTCTACGTACGATCCATAGTGAGCGCCAATCGGGTACTTCACGGAAGTCGAACCCAACTAGCTATTTTTCCAATCAGAAAAGAGGTCAGCCGATGCCGGCAACAACTGTCAACGGACTCAATAAGTACAGCCGCGTACTGACGCAGACGCGGTCTCAAGTCGGCTCTCAGGCTATGCTTTATGGCACTGGCCTCACCGACGAGGATATGCGGAAACCCCAGGTCGGTATAGCCAGCATGGGCTGGGAGGGCAACACGTGCAATATGCACCTGAACGACCTGGCCCAGGCCGTCAAGGAGGGCGTGCAGAAGGCCGGCATGGTAGGCCTCATCTTCAACACCATCGGCGTCAGTGACGGCATCTCCATGGGCACCGAGGGAATGAAGTTTTCTTTGCTTTCACGCGATATCATCGCCGACTCCATTGAGACGGTAATGCACGCGCAGTGGTACGACGCCAACATTTCGCTACCCGGCTGCGACAAGAACATGCCCGGTACGATGATGGCGATATCGCGCGTTAACCGTCCGAGTATCGTCGTCTACGGCGGCACCATCCAGCCGGGTTTTCTCGGCGATCAGAAGCTCGACATCGTTTCTGCGTTCGAGGCATATGGTCGCTGGCTGGCGAAGGAGATCACCGAAGAGGAGCTGAAGGACGTACTCAAGAATGCGTGCCCTGGCGCGGGCGCGTGCGGCGGCATGTACACCGCCAACACCATGGGTACGGCTATCGAAACACTGGGGATGTCATTGCCGTACAGCTCATCCTATCCGGCGGTGAGTCAGGAGAAGCTCGAGGAATGCCGTCGCGCCGGTACTGCGCTGCGCTACTTGTTGGAGAATGACATCAAGCCGAGCGATATCCTCACTCGCAAGTCCTTTGAGAATGCTATCACGGTAACCATGGCGCTTGGCGGTTCAACCAATGCCGTGTTGCACTTGATTGCCATGGCCAAAGCGGCAGAGGTGCCACTGACTATCGACGATTTTCAGGAGATCTCCGACCGTACCCCGTTG
This sequence comes from Caldilineaceae bacterium, assembly GCA_046259705.1. GTDB lineage: Bacteria > Chloroflexota > Anaerolineae > Caldilineales > Caldilineaceae > JASGTU01. The sequence goes on along the minus strand of JBJYXA010000182.1, from coordinate 8,479 downwards.
CTTGCCGACCTGAAACCCAGCGGGCAGTATGTGATGGAGGACCTGTTCGAGGTCGGCGGAGTGCCAGCCGTACACCGGCTTCTTCTGGAAGAAGGTCTTCTGCACGGAGACTGTTTGACTGTTACCGGTTTGACGCTGGCGGAGAATGTGGAAGATCTACCCGATCTCGCGACAGGACAGCGCGTGATCTGCCCGGTGAGCGATCCGATCAAGAAGACGGGGCATCTGCAGATTCTCTACGGCAATCTGGCCACCGAGGGCGCAGTCGCCAAGATCACCGGTAAGGAAGGCACGCGCTTCTCCGGGCCTGCCAAGGTTTTTGATTCCGAGGAACTCACCTTAGCGGCCATCGAAAACGGCCAAATAGACCACGGTGACGTCGTCGTCATTCGCTACGAGGGGCCAAAAGGCGGCCCCGGCATGCGCGAAATGCTCTCCATCACAGCGGCCATCATGGGGGCTGGCCTGGGCAAATCAGTGGCTCTGATTACCGACGGACGCTTCTCGGGCGGCACACACGGCTTCGTAGTGGGCCACATCACGCCCGAAGCGCAGATGGGCGGCGGCTTGGCGTTGGTGCGGGACGGCGATGTGATCACCATCGACGCGGAGAACAATACGCTAAATGTGGATCTGTCGGACAAAGAGTTGGAGGCGAGGCGTTCCCAATGGACGCCGCCTGACTACAAGTTCACCAAGGGCGTCGCCTACAAGTACATCAAGAACGTATCGTCGGCATCTGAAGGATGCGTGACGGACGAATAGGGCTTTTGCAGCGACAGATGGAGGGCCCCGGCGTCCGCCGGGGCCCTCTTTTTTTCACGTGCGCGAAGACCTTTGCGATATGGCGCTACATCATCTCCCATCTCCATTCCGTCAGTTCCCCAAATAGTTCACGGCCAGGTCTTCCTCATGCGCCACGCCATCGACGACGGATACACGATAGGCGTGCGCTTGCGGGCGTGAAGACACAATACGATGTACTTCGCTGTCTACGAAATGAATACCGACTCCGTCGTCCAATGCCCAGCCGGGCCGAATCTCAGCAGACTCGACGAATCTACGGTAGGCAGGCCTTCGCTCCGCTTCACCGTCGTAGTGCGGGCAGCAGCTCCCGGGCAGAAATCCGAGACAGTCCAGCACGGCGAGACCGGCCGCACCGGAGTCTGTGACGCCCTGCTCGAACCAGCAGATAGCGCCTGCACTGATACCGGCCAGGACGACGCCCGCCTCCCATGCCTCGCGCAATATGCCCGGCAGATCCCACTCACGCCACACAGCCAGCATGCTTTTCGTGTTACCCCCGCCCACGAAGATGATGTCCTGCTTGAGCAACGTGTCGCGCAAGTCGGGCGTACGGTTGAAGAGAGTCACGTGAGAGGGCCTGGACGCCAAATTGGTATAGGCTGTGTAGAAGTTCACGATGTACGCGCTAGAATCGCCGCTGGCCGTAGGTAAGAAGCATACCGACGGCCGCTCCGTTCTTGCCTGTGTCAAAATATAGCGGTCCAACAACAGGTTGTTCGGCTCCATCGAGAAGCCACCGCCGCCCAACGCAATGATCTGCTTAGGTGCCATATGAGTGTCCTTCCTTTGTTATCTATTAGTTGTAGCCTGCCGCTGGATCACCGGCGTGAGGAACGTACCGCTGAGTATATCCGACGCGAAGAATCCATGTCTATTCACGACGGCCACTACCTGACGAACCTAGCGAATTAGGCTTGAGATTCCACTACACCTCTGCCTCCTGCGGATCGCGGATGAACAGCACGACTAGCAGGATCGACAGCAGCGTAGTGACCGTGACAAATACCCAAGGCAAAACGGGGTTGATTGTATAGAGAATGCCGCCCAGTATGAACGACAAGATCAGGGGGACAATCACCAAGTACCCCACCGCTGGACCGCCCGTGCCGCCGCCCGCCGGTCCAATCATAATGCCGCCCTGACCCAGGGCCGACATCACGCGCCCGCGCATCTCGCGCGGCACAGTGTCGGCCAGCAACGCCGTGCAGGAAGGTATGGCGAGCGCAAATGAGACGGCGATGACACAGCGGACGAGGAGTGCCGTGGCGAAACCCTGTACAAAGACAAACGCGGGGATGGCGGCCAGAGACACGACCAGTGAAACCAGCAACGCACGAGTACGCCCCCAGCGGTCAACGACCATACCCGCAGGAATGAACATCATCAGTCGCAACACAGTCTCAATGAGCAGGATCAAACCCCACGCCGCTGACGTGAGACCGATTTCGTCCGTAGCATAGACAACCCAGAACGGGCTGGCAACGCCGTTGGCCATGAAGCTGAAGACGATGACGCCGGCCAATGCCTTCAGCGATGGGGAAAGTGCGCGCAACATGCTTGGGATGCCTGCATACGTGTCGCGCAGTACCTGTGGTATGTGCGACAGAGAAATGCTCGCATCGGGCAGCGACTTTGCTGGGGGCTCAACCAGATACCGGTACATGATGTATGCCGAGATTGCATACAGCAAAGCCATACCCAGGTAGAGGAGGGAAATGCCCTGTTTATCGCCGAGCAAAGTGATTACCGTTCCGGCAAGAAATGGCGCCGCTACCGCAAAGATACTACTCACGCTGTTCATGGCAGCAATGCCCCGACCACGATCGTTCGGTGAGAGCGAGTCCGCAATTAGGGCGGAGCGGGCCGGAAACTGGAACACGAGAAAGCCCTGCAGCAATGTGGCGAATGCAAAGATCTGCCAGTTCGGCGAGAACGAGTAGATCAGTACGACCACGACAGTCAGTGAATTGGCGAGCACGATGAGGCGCACTCGTCTGGTGTTGTCGGCAAGATAGCCGCCGATCGGGAACATCAGCAGCCCGAGAAGCGGGGCCAAAGACTGGATGAAACCGATCTGCGCCGTCGTGCCCCCTAGGGCCAGAATGTAAAGCGAGACATACGGAAACACCATGGAGCGCGCGAAGTTGCCCAGCAGATCGGTGACCGTGAAGACGCCGATATTGCCTTGGAGCAGGCGCGTAATGCTGCGTATCTGGTTCCATCTAGGAGTTGTCACGGATAGGGCCGCTCATTAACTGTACGTGGCCGTGCCGCGACGAGCGCCGGCCCGATGATGAGCGCGCCGGTGAAGACGGCTGTATGCTGCCAGACAACCGGCACGTGCGGTGAAATGGTTTGACACTCCGTATGAACGAGATTATTGTAGTTTGCATAGTCCAACCTGACAATCACCGGCAAGAACGATCGGACCCCGAAGCGTGGAACAATCCTGTAGTGGCAAACGTGTACTCGTCACAGCGGCCGGAGCGGGCATAGGAAAAGGTATTGCGACTGCATTTGTCGAACAGGGCGCCCGCGTGCATATCTGCGACATCGACGCCAACCGGCTTTTGGAATGTAAGGCGGCGCTACCGAGCATCAGCGTCTCAGTCGCAGACGTCAGCGATCCCGAGCAGGTAGCCAACCTGTTCGGCGAGGCCAAGGCGGAGCTAGGCGGCCTGGACGTTCTGGTCAACAATGCGGGCATCGCTGGTCCAACCGGCCCCGTCGAAGAACTGGAGCCTGCGGCGTGGGAGCGGACAATTGCCGTCAATCTCAATGGTCAGTTCTATTGCGCGCGTCTCGCTATACCACTGCTAAAGGAAGCGGGCGGCGGCCTCATCGTCAACCTGTCATCGTCTGGGGGACTCTTTGGCTACCCGCTTCGTTCACCCTATGCGGCTTCGAAGTGGGCGATCATTGGTTTCACCAAGACCCTAGCCATGGAGTTAGGAGAATTTGGTATCCGGGCCAACGCCATATGCCCAGGACCAGTGGAGGGTCCGCGTATCGAGAACGTGATCCGCGCACGTGCCGAAGCAGAAGGATCGCCCGTCGACGCGATGCGCGAACGATACCTGCAGATCAATTCCCTGCGCACCTTCATTGCGCCACAGGACATCGCCAACATGGTCTTGTTCCTATGCTCGGACGCGGGCTGCAAGATCTCTGGACAGGCGCTGGCCATTGATGGTCACACAGAATCGTCTCGCGTATAACTGCGTATAACAATCGAATTGGAATAAGCGAAATCACTGCCACAGATGAGTGGACATCTTGTTGGTAGCTCGACGGCGCTTACGACACAAGCCCCTGAGGACACCCCATGGAAGTTACGAAAGCAGTAATCACGGCGGCGGGTAGCCAACAGCGTACCCTGCCCTTACAAATGCTCATCGACCGCGACTCCGTTGAAAAGTCCGTATTGCAGATCCTTGTTGAGGAGGTGGTGAAGGCGGGCATCCAAGACATTTGCGTTGTCGTGCATCCTGGCGACGAAACGGCCTACGCGGAAGTGGCCGGACCCTATGCAAGCCGCCTTCACTTCGTGCCGCAAGCCGAAGCGCTTGGATATGGCGACGCCATCCACTGTGCCCGCGAGTTTACAGCAGATGACCCATTCCTACATCTGGTAGGCGACCATCTCTTCGTCAGTCACAACGAACGGAGTTGCGCCGAACAGCTTGTCACTGTCGCCACATCGCAGTCGTGCACCGTGTCCGCGGTGCAGGCGACGCGAGAGAGCCTGCTTCCCTATTACGGCACGGTCAGCGGACGAAGGCTCCATGGAACTATGGACGTCTATCAAGTGGAGACGGTGATCGAGAAGCCGACGCCTACGGAGGCCGAACAACGGCTGATCGTCTCGGGTATGCGCTCAGGCCACTACCTCTGCTATTTTGGTCTGCATGTGCTGCTTCCCTCCACCATGGAGGAGCTTGATCGCCAATTGGCGGCTGCCCGCACAAGCGGTGAACCAGGCGCAATAGCGAGAGTAACCCTCTCCACTGCGCTGGCGCAGTTGACGCAGCGGGAACAATACCTGGCCGTGGAACAACACAACTCGCGCTATGACCTGGGGGTGAAGTACGGGCTATTCAACGCACAGTTGGCCTTGGCGCTGCAAGGGTTGGATCGCGACGAGGTGCTGGCGCAGATGGTCGAACTGCTGGCGCAGCGCGACCTGGTCGCTGGGAGAACGAAGAGCCAATGAGCCAGTTGGTTAGCATCATCACAGCTGCAGATCACGCCACACGTAATCGGTCACTGGATGCCTGGTGCCGTAGCGCGACCAAGGAGCAGTTGCTGGCCGAATGCGCCGCGCTAGACGCGTTTCGCCGCAAGAGCGACAACCTATACGAGCGGGTGCGGGCGCTCTTCTTCCTCTACGCTATCTACCGGTTTCATTTACCGAACCATACAACGGCCGCCAACACTCTGATTCCTTTCGAGGGGTATTCCAATCTTCTTCGCCGGCGCTTCGAAGAAGCCATCGACATCTTCCTCCAGGCCCAAACGGCGGCTGGGGAGCCTAGCGATGGCATATCGAGCGCGCTGGCAGCCGCCTACCATAGCCTGGGGTTCCAGACGCTCGCCGACCAGGTGCGACGCAGTGTACGTTCGGTGCGCGGCAACCAGTGGATGTTCCGCATCGGCCATCCTGCGGATCACCCCCTGCGCGTCCGTCCGGAACTACGGAAACGAGATGCGCAGAACAGCGGCCTGTTTCCTATCCTTCACGAAACAACGCCCGTGCGTATGGACCTCACCCACAGCGGATGGAGCGACATCTTTTTCCTCGGCATGGATTTCCCGGAAGGCGCACGCGTTCTCAATGTATCGGTTGACTTAAGCGTACGTGGCGCCGCTGACGAGAGCGGACCACGCCCGCCTATCGAGACTTTCTTCCGCGTCATTGACGAACCGGTATTGCGCTTGGTGAGCGTCGACCTCAATACGTCCGCCGACGTATCCTCGCTCGACGAGGTGTTCGACTTCGCCAAGGATTACCTGGGATTGCTTAAGGCAGCGGTGATCGCATCAGGTATCGTACCGCCGGGCATGGAGGGCGCGGGTCAGCCGCTCGGCGAGCTGCTTGCGCGCCTCGTCGGTCCGGGACACGGCATTGAGCTGGTTAGTCAGGTCAACGGTATTCCGAAGGGTTCGCGACTTGCCGTTTCTACGAACTTGTTGGCTTCGCTTATCGCAGTGTGCATGCGGGCAACAGGCCAATCACATTCCTTGACGGGACAGCTGGCAGAGAACGAGCGGCGTGTGGTGGCTGCCCGCGCTATACTCGGTGAATGGCTGGCCGGTTCGGGTGGCGGTTGGCAGGACTCGGGAGGCGTATGGCCCGGCATGAAGGTCATCGAAGGCGTCGAGGCCGGGGTGGACGACCCGGAGTACGGCGTAAGCCGCGGCCGCCTGTTGCCAAACCACCGCATCTTGACCGATGGAGACGTTTCGCCCGCGGTGCGGCAACGTTTGCAGGAAAGTTTGGTCCTCGTGCATGGTGGCATGGCGCAGGACGTCGGCCCCATCCTGGAAATGGTGACGGAAAAGTATCTCTTGCGCTCGGAATCCGAATGGCAGGGGCGGCAAGAGGCGATTCTCATCATCGATGAGATTCTTGAGCTATTGAACCAGGGGGACATCCGGTCCATCGGCGCGGCCACCCACCGCAATTTCTTTGGGCCAATCCAGACCATCATCCCCTGGGCCACGACGGACTATACGGAAAGACTCGTGCGCCAAGCGGAGCAGGAATTCGGCAATGATTTCTGGGGTTTCTGGATGATGGGGGGCATGTCGGGCGGCGGCATGGGCTTCATCTTTGATCCAAAGGTCAAGCCACGCGCACAGGATCGGCTGCAAGAGATCATGTCGGAAACCAAACGTGAACTGGAATCGGCCATGCCCTTTGCCATGGAACCGGTCGTGTACGATTTCGCCATCAACGAAAACGGAACGTTCGCCGAGCTCTTGGCAGGCGAGCGCGCATTGATGCCGCCCGGTTACTATGCACATACGGTACCGGACCTACTGCGCCTTGAACAACGTACGCTCCCGCCGGCCCGCCGCGCTGAGCTTCACCGTTTCGGTATTGCCAGCCGCTCGGAACCTCGGCTGCGCGGTATGACGCAAACGCTTTTCGACCGCCTCCTTCCCGGGTCTGCGAACGACGGCTCAGACGACGATACGCTGGACGACCTGTTAGAACGCTATGGCTTCGACCGCCAACAACACGAACAGATTCGCGGGGACATGCGTAGCGGTCGCATCGGCCTCGCGCAGAATCGTTTGCCCGTCAATATACAGATTGAGGACGTGCCGGCAGCGTGCGTCTACGATTTCGAACAGGGCGATCAGCGACAGATGGAGCGATGGCGCGAACTGGGGATGCAGGCGCTGGCGGACGGGTCGGTGGCCATGGTATCCATGGCGGGTGGCGCAGGCAGCCGCTGGACACACGGCTCCGGCGCAGTGAAGGCGCTGAACCCTTACAGCAAATTGAGCGGCAAACACCGTTCATTCATCGAGACGCATATCGCTAAGAACAGACAAACCGCACGCCTCTACGGTACTCTGCCGGTTCATGTACTGACGACGAGCTATCTCACCCACGATGCCATTGCAGAGCGGCTGGAACGGGAGAACAGCTACGGCTATGATGGGCCGTTGTTCCTCTCACCAGGTCGAGCCATCGGACTGCGCATGGTGCCTATGGCACGCGATCTGCGCTTCGCCTGGGAGGAGATGCCGCAGCAACTCCTGGACGAGCAGGCCCAAAAGATGCAGGACAGTCTGCATGCGGCCCTCATTGGTTGGGCCGTGGCGACAGGCGAAGGAAGCGACTACACGGACAACGTGCCCAGCCAGTGCCTGCATCCCGTTGGCCACTGGTATGAGACGCCAAACATGCTGCGTAACGGCGTGTTGGCCCGCATTCTGGAACACCGTCCGCAGCTCAAGTACTTGATGGTGCACAACATCGATACATTGGGCGCCAATCTGGACCCGGTCATTTTGGGCAACCATATCGAATCGGGCAAGACCTGGACATCCGAAGTCATCCGCCGGCGTATTGACGATCGCGGCGGTGGCCTAGCGCGTATCGACGGACACGACCGCCTCATCGAAGGGCTGGCGTTGCCGCGTGAGGAGGTGGAGTTCCGGCTGTCCTTCTACAATTCGGCCACAGTGTGGCTAGATGTGGACAAGTTGCTGGCGCTCTTCGGGTTGACGCGCACGGACCTAGCGGATTCGGTGCGCGTTGCCGATGCGGTGCGCTCCATGGCGGCGCGCATGCCCACTTACATCACGCTAAAAGATGTAAAGCGGCGCTGGGGACGCGGGCAAGAGGATGTGCTGCCGGTCGCCCAATTCGAGAAGCTGTGGGGCGACATGACTGCGCTTCCCGAACTGGACTCACAGTTTGTGGTTGTGCCGCGCATTCGTGGCCAGCAGCTCAAGGAAGTCGCACAGTTGGACGGTTGGTTGCGAGACGGCTCGGCGGCCGCCATCGATTCCCTGTGTGATTGGACGTAGCTAGGACCAATCCAGGTGTTCGCGATGCATTGTCTGGCTGCGGCCACCTAGGTTGCGCTGCGCTCATCACAACAAAGACTAGTTCGATGCCAGAAGTCAATGCCGGACACAATTGGACTGAGCG
>JBJYXA010000181.1:10120-23643 GCA_046259705.1 Caldilineaceae bacterium | reverse complement strand
ACGGATCCAAGACCACGGCTATGATGGCGCCTGCCTTGTCCATCCAACCGGCCGCTATCTTGAGCTCGTCGATCAGATAGTGATCCGTGACAACGATGAATTCCCAGGGTTGTTCATTGTGGCCCGAGGGAGCCAGTCGCGCGGACTCCACGATCGTTTCCAGGTCCTTGCGTGGAATCGGAGCACCGGTGAAACTGCGGATGCTGCGACGTGTTCGGATGGCTTCGAGCAATTCCATGGAGCGGGGCCTCCTGTATTGTGTGTTCTTGCTGATAACCCAATGCGCTACGGATGATGCAAGACTGCGCCAAAACTGACAGCTGATTGTGAACCAGGCAGTCCAAGCGGTGGAAAAAGTACCCGCCGGTAACCCAAGTTCGAAAAAATCGGCCGGGTACTCAATTCCCATTGTTACGTCAAATACCTATCTACCGCCGACGGGCGACCAAACTCGCATGGGTCCCGCTCCGCGGTTGGCCCACGCATAGTAGGGAACGGCGCGCAACATCACCGGTGCCAGCGGTTCTTCTACTCCATTGTAGCGGCGATAGAGCCGGCCCTCCCAGTTGCTCTCATCACCCACGGTTCCCTCAGTTTCGACGACCACCACACCGCCGAGTAACTCAGGATGCCAATCTGCCTTCAGTGAAGCTGACGGATCCAGATGCACGTCGAGCATGTTCACGGATGGCCCTTGATCCACCGCCTCCAAACAATAGATCATCGGTCCACGCTGAATCGTCACGCTGCCGCGTGTGGAATCTACGCGCGGATTGGCCTCTACCAAGAACGGCTCCATGTCCAGGTTCAGCACGACGGAATCGCCGGTGTGCCAGGCGCGGTGAACGGTAACGTATCCGTCTTTCAATTCGGCGTCCACTTCGATGCCCTCGGTCTCCTGTTCATCGACCGATGCCATCCATTCCTCGCACCACTCGGGAACGCGCAGACTCAGTGCCCATTCCGACCCATCCGTCTCCTCCACGATACAGCGTATCTGGCCTTGCCACGGATACTCCGTCTCTACACGCAACTGGACGTCGTGGCCATTTGCCAGCGAGCACGTGAGGGTCGACGGCGCATATTGGTGGATCTGTACGCCTTCACCGGATGTGGTGACAAAATAGTGAGGCAGTGATGCCAGTAAGCGCATGACGTTAGGTGGACAGCAGGCGCAGCTATGCCACTCCGGACGCTCGACGCCGCCTTGGCTGAGGAGCGGATTCACGTAGAAGTACCGTTTGCCGTCGAGTGAAACGCCACTGAGAAAACCGTTAAAGAGCGTGCGCTCCATCAGGTCCGCATAGCGCGCATCCCCGGTTGCCAGCAGCATGCGCCAGTTCCACTGGATGCTTGCGATCTGCGCGCAGGTCTCACAATAGCATCGCTGGTTAGGCAACTCGTATGCATTTCCGAATGCTTCGCCGTGATGGCGCGCGCCTGCCCCACCGGTAACGTGCATCTTGTGGCCGGTAAAATCGTTCCATTGGCGCACGAGCGCGTCGCGCAGAGCCTGTTCACCCGTTTCAAGGTAGAGATCGGTAACGCCTGCCGTCAGGTACAACTGGCGCACGGCATGGCCCTCGACCACGTCAGTCTCGCGCACCGATACCCGATCCTGATGGTATTCCGCTCTAATGTTGCGGTGTATGCCGCGCAGCTTGCCCTGCCCGCGCTGACCCAAGAAAAAGGCGGATAGATCGAGATAGCGACGTTCCCCCGTTTCGCGATACAGTTCCACCAGCGCCGTTTCAATTTCGGGGTGTCCGGGCGCGCCCTGCAGCTTGTCGGGGCCGAACACGCTGTCGATATGATCGGCAAAACGTTGCGCAACGTGCAACAGGCGAGGTTCACCGGTCGCCCTGTGGAAGGCCACGGCCGCCTGAATGAGATGCCCCGCACAATACAGCTCGTGGCCGTGGTCGAGGTCTTGCCAGTGACGGTCCGGCTCCACGACCTGCCAGTAGGAGTCAATGTATCCGTCCGGCTCCTGGGCCGCCTCGATAAGGCTGATGGCAGTTTCCGCCATCTCTGCCAACTGGCTGTCGGACTCAATCGCCAATGCGTAGGCGACAGCCTCCAACCACTTGTATATATCCGAGTCCATGAAAACCGGCCTACGGTACTCGCCTTCGGCAACGCCCGCCGCCAGGCGTAGATTCTGGAAGTTCCCGTGCGCCTCCAACTGACGGTAGCCATGCTGCAGGCTGACGGTGCGGTTGGTTCGCTGGCGGTCGAGCCAGAAGCCTTCCGCCAACTTCGCTCTATCCAGCGGTACCGTGCGCAGCACGGCAAATGGACTTGACGAGGTATCAACAGGACCAAGTTTCATACTTGTATCACTCCTCTGGTATTGGCTGCTGTTCTACATGTTGCATGGTTTGATTCCTGCAGAGCTATGCTAGTGGAAAGTCCAGTTCGGCGCGGACATTTACCGTCGATCTGCAGCGCGCGGCGTAGTCGGCTGATTGACCGGCAAGCTGTCAATCACCATTCGTGTTTCTCTTCAACGATACCGCGCACGATTAGATCGTCGATCTGCGCTCTGGAATAACCGAGTTCGGTGAGTAACTCGGAGGTATGTTCACCTAAATAGGGCGGAGACGCGTCGTGTACTGCGGGTGTGCCGTATAGACGCATGGGTGTACCCAGCACGTGAATCGAACCGGCGTCGGCAAAATCCATCAGTACTGCCATGTGGTTCGCTTGCACTTGCGGATCGTCTATTACCTGATCCAGTGTATTGATTCGTGCGCATAGCACGCCCGCGGCCGATAGTTGCGTCATCCACTCATCGGTCGTTTTGTTTCGAAAGTGCTCGGTCAAGCGCGCGTTGATCTCATCGCGACGGGCCAACTGCAGTTGTGGGCTGTGGTAGCGGGGGTTCTCGGAAAGGTCGCCGATACCCATTCCTATCGAGATGTCGCGTAGCGGGTTGCTTGAGAACACGGGGGAGACCTCGATCCATCCGTCAGCAGTGGGGAAAGAACGATCGATCGCATCCTCCATGTCCCCTGCGCCGCCGCCAGTCTGCTCCCGGTCAAGATTTAGCAGATGTGCACCCGTCCACACATGACCGTGAAGCGCTACACTATACAGGTCGGTTGTCACCCGCTGGCCGCGGCCGCTACGCTCGCGAGCGAACAAGGCCATGAGAATCGCGTTCGCCAGCATGAGGCCGGCTGGGTAATCGACCGACATCCCACCGGGTATCGGCTGCCGGTCTGTGCCGGCGTGGACGAACCAGCCCGCTTCCGCGCGTGCCATCATGTCGTGCCCGCCGCGGCCCTGCTGAACATACGGCCCTTCATCTCCCCAACCGCTGGAAGAAGCGTAGATCAGCCGGGGATACTTACTTGACAGCGCATCGTAGCCAAGTTCGAGCTTCTCCATGACACCGCCACGGAAATTGTGCACGAGCACGTCAGCGGTGGAGATCAAGGCATGTGTAATCGCAATACCTTCCGGTGACTTCAGATCGAGAGCGATGCTGCGTTTGTTGCGGTTAAGGCAGGCAAACGGCATACTGACGCCATCGACAAATGGTCCCCATACACGGCTCCAATCCCCTGCACCAGGACGTTCCACCTTGATCACGTCAGCGCCAAAGTCGGCCAGAAGCTGTGTCGCTACCGGCCCCTGGAAAACGTGGCTAAGGTCCAGAATGCGCACGCCAGCCAGGGCTGCATCGCTAGAAAGAGCGTCGCCTGTGATCGATTCATTCGGCATTGTGGTTGGCTTCTCTGCTGAAAAAGAATTTGTTTCTCGCTTATGACAGACCTGCAGAACGCGCCGGTTCAGGTCCGTACAACAGTAAGTATAGAGACAAGACCGCGCCATTCCAATTTGCTCCGGGCCGATAAGCCCAACAGCAGGGGTTCGCGCAGAGCCATCGCATCGGGCCACGTCCTTTTGTAAACACGTGGCCGTTAGCTGTACGATTGAGCCATCTTAGGACCGCAAGACTCTTATCTCACTTTGCGCACGCTATGTCCAGCAAAATCGGCATCAATCTAATGGTATGGAGCGGGCAGATAGGCACGCGCGCACTGCGATTGCTGCCCAGCATCGCGGCGATGGGCTATGACGGAGTAGAGCTGCCTATCTTTGACGCGACCAACGTGGACGTGGCGACAATACGCAGAACACTTTCGGACAGCGGGTTGCAGTGCACGGTGTCCACGGCGCTGCCGGACGGCCTGAATCTCATTGACCCTGAGGTTGCACGCAGAGGCGTAGATTGGCTCTCCAGCATCGTGTTGACTGCGGCAGCGCTGGGCTCGGATGTTGTCTGCGGCCCGATGGCTACGCCGGTAGGCGAACTCCGTGGGCGAGGATACACGGCGGCAGAATGGGCGTGTTGCGTGGCTTCGCTGCGCGAGGTCTCTGCCGTCGCAAATGACGTAGGTGTACGGCTGGCGTTCGAGGCACTCAATCGTTTTGAGACCTTCTTCCTCAACACCATTGAGGACGGAGTGCGTTTGGCGCAAGACGTCGACAATTCCGCCTTCGGTCTACTGCTTGACACCTTTCACATGCATATTGAGGAAAAATCATCGGCAGATGCCGTTCGTAACGCCGCCGATCACCTGGTTCATTTCCACGCGAGCGAGAACGACCGTGGCATTGTCGGATCCGGCCAGGTGGCCTGGTCACAGGTGTTCCATGCGCTGCATGACGTCCAGTATTCAGATTGGATCGTAGTGGAATCCTTCAACGCTGTGATCCCCGATCTGGCCGGTGCGACTTGTGTGTGGCGTCCGCTTGCCGCGAGCCCGGAAGAGTTGGCCCAAGCCAGCTTGGCGTTTCTCCGGCAGAATATCTGACGGCAACAAACGTGTACGTCTGAAGCTCATCGGAGAATGAGGCGGTCTTGAGCAAAGTAGACGACTACCGCAAAATCTTGCGCTCCCGTGCCGAATGGGACGACTATTTGCTGGCCGAAAGCGGGCTGCCAGGTCCGCGCGGCAATCTTGAGCTGGCGCGCGCCGTGGCATGTGAGGGCGATTTGGTTACTTTTCGCCGCTATGCAACCTACAATGCAGAAAGCGCGCCCGTCAATTCTCCTTATGAATTCTTGGCCTTCAGTGGCGTGTTGGGGCTAGGCAGACTTATTGCCGAAGGTAATGTCGAGCTGGTCCCGGAGTTGCGCGCCCATGCCTCAGACAGCCGCTGGCGGACTCGTGAAGCCGTGGCCATGGCTGTGCAGTGGTGGGGAGACGCGGATATGCCTGCCGTGCTCGAAGAGATGAAGAATTGGGCCAGGGGAAACCTTCTAGAGAGACGGGCGGCCGTAGCCGCGTTATGCGAACCGAGGTTGCTGACGGTTCCGGAGTATGTCGCGGCCACGGTAGCGATTCTCGATCAAGTGACCGCCGAGGTGGAACAGGAAGTAGATCGGCGCAGCGAATCGTTCCGCGCGCTTCGCCAAGGGCTGGGTTATTGCTGGAGTGTAGCCGTCTCAGCCGGCCCGGAGATCGGTAAACCGGCCATGGAACGATGGTTCACCGACCCAGATCGCGATGTGCAGTGGATCATGCGCGAAAATCTCAAGAAGAAACGACTGGAACGGATGGACGCCGCATGGGTGCAACACGCTCGGGCCGTGCTCACGAGCACCGCGTGAGGGACTCCAGCGGAACGACCGGTCATAAGCCGTTCGCCAGGAATGGCAAGACCGCAACCCAACACCCAATCATGCGTATGAATCAATGCACGAACTGACTGCTACCTGCGCAGGTAGCAATCGTACCTACAAATCGGTTCCGCGTGAGTGTTGCACTGTGTGGTATAAGTAAGGTACGAATTTGCCCAAAATTATTACACGGGAGCGGCACAGAATGGCGCGCAGAAACGGCAATAACGGAAAAGATATCGTAACGCCGGAGCACCTGATCGATCTGCGCGGCGTAGAAAAAGAGTACATTACGCCTGCCGGTCCATTCCCAGCCTTGCGCGGCATCGACCTTCAGGTAGATGAAGGTGAGTTCGTAGCCGTGATCGGCAAGTCGGGTAGTGGCAAGTCGACGCTCATTAACATGATCACAGGGATCGACCGTCCCACGGCCGGCGAGGTCTGGGTAACCGGCACAAATCTGGGCAACAAGAGCGAGGGCCAGCTGGCAGAGTGGCGCGGTCGCAATGTGGGCGTCGTCTTTCAATTCTTTCAGCTCTTACCGACGCTGACCAATGCCGAAAACGTCATGTTGCCCATGGATTTCTGCGGCGTCTACTCATCCCGCGAATGGAGGGATCGAGCACTACACCTGTTGGATGAGGTGGGCGTTGGCCGCCATGCAGACAAATTGCCTACAGAGATCTCCGGTGGACAGCAGCAGCGCGTCGCTATTGCGCGCGCCCTGGCTACCGACCCGCCCATGGTGGTCGCCGATGAACCGACGGGCAATCTAGACTCCGCAACCGCCGAGTCCGTCTTCGAGTTGTTCGAACGGCTCGTAGACCAGGGAAAGACGTTCCTCATTGTGACCCACGACCGTGACCTGGCTAAGCGCGCCACGCGCACGATCATCTTGGCTGACGGAGAGATCGTGGACGAGTATCTGGCTAGTGTCTTTCCGGAGGTCAACGAAGAACAGCTCATCGCGGCGACGCGCCAGCTGGAAACGGCTCACTTTGCGTGGGGCAAAACTATCCTGGAAGCCGACGCACCGCCCGATCGTTTCTACCTGATCACACAGGGGGAGGTAGAAGTGGTGATTCCGGGCCACGTAATCCCGGAACACGATGAAGAGATTGTCGCCGCACGGTTGGGCCCCGGACAGTGTTTCGGCGAAATCGAGTTGTTGCGCGGCGGTAGCAACCTTGCCTCGATTCGAGCTGCTTCGCACGCAGGCGTGGATGTCGTGACGCTTTCCCGCCAACAGTTCGAGTCACTCGCTGACTCGTCGCCCTCGGCGCGCGACGAGCTTGACGAATTGGTGGATGAGCGCGTGGCCGAAAATCGCGCGGCCAGAGCCAGCGTGAGCCGATGATCGCCCCGCGCTGGCGAAAGGAAATCCGCGACCTGTGGAGCCAAAAAGCGCGCTCCATACTCGTTGTGCTATCTATTGCGGTGGGCGTCTTCGCCGTAGGCATGATCGCCGGCACCCGTGTGATTCTCTCTGAGGCGCTCACCTCGAGTTGGATGGCAGTGCGTCCCGCCAGCGCCACCGTATACACAGCCGATTTCGACGAAGACTTGTTATGGACCGTACGCCGCATGCCCGGCGTGGCGGACGCCGATGCCCGGCGCAGCTTCAGCGTGCGGTTCCACGCGGGACCACCGGCCACAGGCAGCGACGAGGGTGAGTCGGCCTGGCGCAACCTTTCGCTGATCACGGTCCCAGACTTTGAGGACATACGCATATTCGAGCTGACACCCGAACTTGGCCAGTGGCCGCCGCCCGACCGTGAAATCGTCATCGAACGCGCTTCATTGGCTTGGATGGGGTTGCAGGTAGGAGACCAGGTCACCGTGGAAGCGCCGGACGGCAAGATACGCGTGCTGCGTGTGGCGGGAACTGTACACGACCTGACGCAGATCTCGGCAGGTTGGGTCGGCCGAGCTGCCGGATATATCAATAGAGAGACACTCGAGTGGCTGGGAGAAGACTTTTCGTTCGACGAACTTCATTTCGTGGTCTCCGAAAACGAAATGGATCAAGAGCACATTCACGCCGTCGCGGAGACAGTCCGGGACAAAATAGAACGCAGCGGTCGCACGGTCTACTACACCTCGGTCGAAGAACCGGGCAAGCACCCTGCCGCCAGCGACATCGAACCGATACTGTTGATCCTGGGCGTGCTGGGGTTTCTGTCGCTAATACTGAGTGGATTCATGGTAATCAACGTAATGCAAGCGTTGCTCTCGCAGCAGACCCGGCAGATCGGCGTGATGAAAGCAATCGGAGGGAAAAAACCGCAGATCTTCGCCATGTACGTGTTGATGGTTGGCTTGTTTTCCATACTGGCGTTATTGATAGGCATGCCGCTGGGTGCGCTCGGCGCCTACGGCATGAGCAACTATCTTGCGAAGCTGGTGAACTTTGACATCACGGACTGGAGCGTCCCCTACGGCGTGGTCGCACTGGAGGTCTTCGTCGGCCTGTTTATTCCCCTTGCGGCGTCGCTCTATCCAATCTGGTCGGCGGTGCGGATAACAGCGCGTGAGGCTATGACCGATGTCGGCGTGACGGACGCACGCCACACTGGCACATACTTGAACCGGGCGCTACAGTCACTGCGTGTTATCTCGCGCCCATTGATGCTCTCTTTGCGCAATACCTTCCGCCGCAAGGCCCGTCTAGCGCTGACCTTGGCGACATTGACGCTGGCAGGCGCTACCTTTGTGGCCGTGTTTAGCGTGCGCGACTCACTCATGCTGACGTTGGACGGCATGTACGACTACATCAGCTACGATGTATTAGTGTCGTTTAGTAAGGCGCACCGAACAAACGAGTTGGAGAATATTGCACTGCAAACGCCCGGCGTTCAAATTGCGGAGAGCTGGCGTTTCAACTCAGCGCGCCGAGTTTACGAAGACGGGTCGGAGAGTGACAGCTTTTCCATCAGTGCTCCGCGGCTGGACAGCCAACTTATCCACCCTACGGTCCAAGAAGGTCGCTGGCTATTGCCGAAAGACGAACAGGCCGTTGTGGTGAATACTCTCTTGCTTCGCGACGAACCCGACATCGGCATCGGTGACGATATCGTATTGAAGATCGAGGGCGAGGAACTCGTGTGGCGCGTGGTTGGCATTGTCAGCGGCACACCGCCGAACCCCACCGTATATGTGAACTTGCCGCACTTCTCAGAAGAGATCGGCGGTGCCGGACGAGCCGGCGTGGTCTTTGTCGTGACCAATAATCATGATGCGGCCGAGCAGGAAAGAGTCGCCAAGCTACTGGAAGAGCGGTACGAGGCAGCGGGGCTCACTGTCCGGTCGACACAGACCAGCGCCACGGAAAAAGGACAGATCGCGTCTCAGTTCAACGTGCTCGTTGCTTTCCTACTCATTATGGCTGTGCTGCTTGCAGTGGTCGGCGCCATTGGATTGGCCGGCACCATGAGCCTAAACGTGCTGGAGCGGCGCCGCGAGATCGGCGTGATGCGTGCGATTGGAGCGTCTACGCCCACACTGTTCCGCATCGTAACAGTGGAGGGCGTGACGATTGGCCTAATAAGCTGGACGATCGGTGTCCTTGTCGCGATGCCGCTGAGCCGAGCATTGAGCAACGCTGTAGGCGTTTCCATCCTGGAGGCAACGCTCACCTACAAATTTTCGCTTTTCGGCGTTCTGCTGTGGCTCATACTAGTGCTAACTCTGGCGACGGGAGCAAGCCTGCTACCCGCACGGAGCGCTACAAAGGTCAGTGTGCGCGCTGCGCTGGCATACGAATAGAATTTCACCGTACACGTACGCGATCCGCTACACGGGCCGCTCCAACATATCGCATTGGCTAATGCCCCATGCGCCGTCGCGCAGCGCCAACCGGAGCGTGACAACCTGAAATGGCGTAACGGAAACCGGGAACCTTTGACCGCGCCAGCGCAATTCTCCCTCGGCTCCGCGACCGTACCGATCGACAACGCGAACGATAAAACCGTCGCCATTCTCGGCCGGCTTGAGCGCAGTCAACTCCATCTCCGGGGATGTGAGTTCCAACGAGGAGTCGGATAGCGGCCGATCGCCGCCGTGAGCATGCATCGTTATAAGCGGCAGCGGCATATTGAGTTCCCGTGCTCGCTGCACCACGAAGCTTTCCTGCCACCGTCCTACATGCGGCAGCAGCGCCAACGCAAATTGGTGAAATCCCTGGTCAATCCAGTCGTAGCGATGTTTGCTTCCGCTCACGTGCGGCTGATGGTACGCGTACGGTGGGCAGCGCAGGATCGTCAATCGCATCACCGTATCCTGGACGTCGCATCCGTAGCGTCCATCGTTGAGCAGGGCTGCGCCCACGAGGCGCTCACTGTCTGCAGCCGACGAACCGGACACATCCATCCACATGTGCGTCGGTACCTCTGCGCCGTCCGTGGGGCGCGTGCACCAACCGAAAGGAATATCATGTGTAGCCCGCGGTTCCGTAACGGCAACATCGCAGGCAAGCTTAATCAGCTTGTATTCACCTCGCCACGTTAGCCAATTGCGAATGAGTATTTGCGGGTCACCGTAACGCAACACTACCTGCTGCCGCCAGTGGCCGTCGCCGTAGGTGCGCTCAATGAGGACCGACGCCTGCAAGGGACCGGTGTCCATAACGTGCAGTCTTGCATGCGTAAATGAACCGGACGCAGGGCCGTAGCCTCGCACGCCGTGTGACCAGGTGTCGCTGCCGTCGTCCATCACCTGAGCCACGTTCCAACCGCGGTCGCCCACAAACTCGGTCCCAGTTGCCTTGTCGATGCACGAAACAATGTTTCCATTGGCCGTATCGAACTCGACGCGCAATAGGTCGTTCTCAAGCGCATCTTCCTGGGCGGTTGCACAGCCTGTTAGCTCCGGTTGAGGGAGATCAGGGGCGAATCGAATGGTTCGATATCCCATGGGCGGCACGTCGACCGCAAAGACGAGCCGGTTCAGACTGCTGCGCGTCGAACTCAATGCCTCGTGAGTTTCGATGGACTGATAGGCAACAGGCCGATCGGAGTCGTCGATCAGGCCCCAGGCTCCGTCGCGCCAGTTCTGCCAATCGGTCCATGGCTCATATTCGACATATTGGTGAACACGCTGTCCAAATGGATTGAAGATAACCACTGTGCTACCCGGGCCTCTGGTGTCGATGCGCGAGCAGACTTGTCTACCGGCATCGTTGACAATTTGTTGCGACATGTTCGTGATTCCACCCAACGCGCGGATGGCGTCATCTTCTGCCTCTCGGATGGAACTGCCACCCAGCGTGTCGTGGAACTCGTTGAAGCTCAGTTCGTGCCACAAAGCGTAGAACCGGTCGCGCGGGAAGGGCTGATTTGCCCACAACTCGGCCAGCGTGGCCATCCGTTCGGCTAGTAATAGCGCATTCTCTGCTTCCCGATACCCGCGCTTCAACTCGCTGACCGCAGAGTAGCAACCGACGGCGTGAAACTGCAGTTCCTCGGCAACGGTCGGGAGAGCATCCATTTTATCCGCAACGGCCTCGAAGTAGGCGTCAGGCCAGCTAAAGTGAACATTAAGATCTTCGCGTTCGGCGGCGATCTCTAGTACGTTCTCAATCTGCGCCTTTGTGGGTCCTCCGCCGTGATTGCCGACGCCAAAAAAACACATGGTCTGATCCAGCGCAGGCGGCATGGCGTCGAGAGCAGCTTTGATATGTTGCGCATGATCCGCGACGCGCGTGGTATAGGCTATCGGTATACGGTACGTGGGAATACGGCTGCCGTCGGGGCCTTGCCACCAAAAAACGTTCGCTGGTAACTCCTTTTCGTGTGGGCCCGGCCGCATAAAAACATACGCGTCAAAACCGCAGCTGCGCAAAATCTGTGGCAGTGTGCCAGCATGGCCAAAACTGTCCACGCAGTAGGCAATTCGGGGTTCCACGCCGAGCCGGTCACGCATATACGTTTTTCCTAATAATGCTTGGCGCACGAACGCCTCTCCGCAGGGAATGTTCATATCCGGCTGGACGACCATGCCATTGACCACGTGCCAGCGCCCCGCGTCGATATAGGAAAGTATACGAGCAAACAGCTCTGGGTTCTCTTCCTCGATCCAGCGATAGACCTGGGATTCACCGCGAGTGAAATGAAAATCCGCATACTCGTTCAGCCGGTCGACAGCCGATTGGCTCGTGGCCAGCGCTTCTGCTCGCCCTTCTGTCCAACGCCAAAGCCAAACCGGATCCAGATGTGCCTGTCCAACCATGTGAACGACTGTGTTCGTCATATTTTGCGTGCTCGATCTGTGAGGTGGCGCCACTCCGGACGCAGAGCGGAATTGACCGGCAATGCGGCGGCCCAATGGACAACGCATGGGCGTGGCCGATCTGCCGGTGAAGATTGGGCTTATTCTACCATACGGTAGGGTCTGGCATCATGTGCGCTGGGGCGTATTTTACTGGCTTGTATCCAGGGAAAGACTAGGATATATTGGTCGCCCGGCATGCGGTGTAGCCGAGTGGAAGCGAACCGACGCCACCGCACCGCAGCGCACACTCCCCACTTGAAAGATCATAGGGTACGAAGTCAAGGAGAGCCGTTATGGACAAGATCACAATCGTTACGCTGAGGGTAGCCGATCAGCAGCAAGCGCTGCAATGGTACAAGGAAAAGCTGGGTTGGAAAGAAGTCGCCAACATGCCTTTCCCCGGAGATGACACCAATCGGTGGATAACTGTCGCGCCGCCTGGACAGACCGAGATCGAGGTCGTATTACAGCCTCCGGAATGGGGCACCTTCGAGGATGAAAATGTGCGGGAAGAGCTGTCTGGAAAGGATCCTGGCTTCGTCATCGTTACCGATGATTGTCGCGGCGAGGTCGAGACGCTGAAGGGACGCGGCGTGCAGATCGTGAGCGAACCGGAGGAGATGCCGTGGGGAATTTCGGCAGTGTTCGCGGATCCCGACGGTCACATGCATAATCTGCTTCAGCCCAGCATGGGGTAACGAGCTGGGGGAGTCACCCTTCCGGGAAGCTGCTTTCCTGCTGCATACCCAAGGTGAGCAAACCTTGAGGCTTCCCGGAAGGTGACTTCAAGAGGTGTTGAACTAATTTGCGTCGGGAGCGTATGACTCCGGATACAGTACCGCCTCCACATAGCGATCAGTCTGCAGGAATTCCTGCGCTGCAGCATGAATCTTATCCGCGTCCAGTGCAGAAATCATCTCATCATACTTGGGCGTCAATACGGTCAGCCGATCCCCGCCGTAGAACGAGCCGTTCTTAAGCGCTGTGGACCAGTAGGCGTTGGTCTCCATCTCTTCCTGATGCCCGCTGGTCTGTTGTGCAATTACCTTTTCCAGGTTCTCCGGCGACGGCCCATTCACTCTTAAGCTATCGATCTCGCTGAATGTGGCGTCCACCAGCTCACTGACGCGCTCTGGGTCAGTGCCAAATGAGATGATGAGGAAGTAACTCGGATCCGGCAAGTCTGAAGTGAACCCATAGGCGCCTACCGAATAGACGCCGCCTAGATCCTCGCGCAGCTTCTCTCGCAGCATAATGTCCAGCACGCCGGCCACTGCATTCAGTTCCAACTCCGTCTCTCGCGTGGGCTCGGCGGGTCCCGAGAAGACGAGTTGCACCACGCTGCGCTCCCCCTCCCCCTTGTAGACGGGCGCCTCGACTATGCCCTGCGGCAACTCGGGCGTCACATCACGCCAGGTTTCCTGGCGGCCTGTGGCAGGTAGGGTACCGAGATACGTCTGGGCGTACGACTTGATCAGATCTTCGTCGAAATTGCCGGCGAAGATGAAAGTGAAGTCGCCGGCGTCGGCGAAGCGATCCTTGTATATCTCGAAGCCCTTAGCAAGATCGAGATTATCGACCGCCTCGATGGGCAACTGCCCGCGGCGGATAGTATCGCCGT
>JBJYXA010000181.1:0-10020 GCA_046259705.1 Caldilineaceae bacterium | reverse complement strand
TCGAGATTATCGACCGCCTCGATGGGCAACTGCCCGCGGCGGATAGTATCGCCGTACAGCGCCTTATTCAGCGCATCCGATAGCGCCGCATTCGGATCCTGTTCGCGGTTGACCGTCTCGGTGCGCAGCTTGGTCTGGAAAACATCGAAAGCGTCCTGGTCCGCGCGCGGCGCAGTGAAGTACAGGTAGACCAGTTGGAAGAGTGTCTCCAGATCGGCAGGCGTCGTCTTGCCCTCCATTCCTTCGGCCAGTTCGCGGATATACGGCGTGACGGAGACTGTCTTGCCTGCCAACAGCTTCAACAGATCCGTCTGCGTGAAGTCGCCGACGCCACTCTGGTCGACCACGTCGTCGATAGTGCTCGCATCCGGGAATTCGGCGTCATCCACCAGCGACGAACCGCCTGGGCTGACTGCATTGAACACGATCTCGTCGTCCTTGAAGTCAGTCTTCTTGAGTAACACGTGCACGCCGTTCTCCAGCACGAGTTGCGTGACGCCGATATCCGGCAATTCGTTTTCCTCGACGATGGCAGCAGGTTCGGGAGTCTCAGGCATCAGGTCACTGCCGGCGACAGTGTCGACGTACGGTTCGATGACGAGGGATTCCACAGAATCCACGACGGCGGCCAATTCGTCTTCTGTAGGCAGTGGCGTATCCGCCTTTTCCGGTCCCGTCAGATAGATGACGCGGTTGTCATTGGTAGCCAGCAATGTGGCCGCTTCGTTGACCTCGTCGATGGTTATCTCGGGAATCAACGCCTTCACGGTGTCGTAGACGACGTCGATGCTGGGGATAGCCTCGCCTTCCAGGTAGTTGTCCTGGTAGTCTTGTGCAAAGGTGCGGCTGTCTGTGTTGTTGCGTTCGTTGTACTGCTGCTCGTAGAACTTGAGCAGTTTTTGTTCTGCGCGCGCCTTCTCCGTGTCCGTGAAACCGTAGCGACGAACACGCTCGATCTCGGTGATGAGTGCTCTCATGGCGTCGAGCGCCTTCTCCTCCTGCACCTCCGCGCTGATTACAGCGGCTTGCACCGGTCGCACCAGGCCGCTCGTCCCCGAGCCGGCCGAAAGGAACGGCGCATCAGGCTGCCGCGCGATTTCGTCCAACCGGTCGTTGAGCATGAGATAGAATAGATCGGAGATTACATCCTCACGGAGGTCGTCGACCGTCCGGATGGGGTTGGCCGGCCGCAGCGTAAATGCCACGAGGCGCGTCTTGGTTTCTTCCGGGTCCCCGATCACCAAGTAACGCGTACCTTCGTGTGCGGGCAGATCGTAGGTCGTTCGGACCTTTTCCTGCTCCGGCGCTGTCAAGTCCGAGAAATGGTCTTGGATCAGTCCGATCATCTCATCGGCGTCGAAATCGCCCACCGCGACGACGGCCATGAGATCGGGCCGATACCAATCATGATAGAAGCGGCTGAACGCTTCGGGAGGAGCCGATCGCACAATATCCATGTCGCCGATGGGCAGTCGCACGCTATACTGAGAATCACCCAGGATGAAGGGATATAGCTGATCGCTGATGCGCCCCTGCGCCGTCTGTTCGCGCAGGCGCCATTCCTCCACAATCACGCCGCGCTCCTGATCGATGGCGTCCGGCGCAAGCGTAGCCTGAGCTGCCCAGTCCGACAAGACCTGTATGCCCCCTACGAGCGCGCCGCTGTCATCCGTGGGCACCTGGATCGTGTAGACCGTTTCGTCGAAGGACGTATGTGCGTTCACGTCGGGACCAAATTCCATCCCCACACTTTCCAGAAAGTCAACCACGCCAGAGCCCGGGAAGTTCGTCGTCCCATTGAAGAGCAAATGCTCGAGAAAATGGGCGAGACCCTGCTGGTCGTCGTCTTCGAGCACAGAACCGGCATTCACGACCAACCACAGTTCAGCCCGGTTCTTTGGTTCTTCGTTATGGCGTACGTAGTAGGTCAATCCATTGTCGAGGGTGCCAATGTGGACAGCCGGGTCCGGTGCAAATTGATTGTCAGCGCCGCTTTCGACAGCCGGCTGGGTGGTGTCGGACACGACCTCTGCCACCGGTTGAATCGGTGCGCACGCGCTGATCAGCAACGTCAGAACGAAAACCAGCGATAACCATCGTTTCATCTTGGTCGGTCTCCTCTCAACCAACAGGTCGAACACGTCGAAGTCAACGCTCGCATATCTTTACGACAGATGTCTTGGCGCAATCTGCAAGCGCGCAGATCGGCGCCTGCGCTATGCCGCGTCAAATGGAACGAATCCACGTCCATGGATTGTGGTTGGGGATTGTAGCACAGGGAGATGAAGTCGCGGTGATGCCCGCGTTAATGCGCCATGAGCGCAAGTCCCTGCCGTCTAGCGCTGCGCCAACGCGTCCCGTACCCGTTCGGGCGTGAAAGGCAGACGGCGCAGGCGTACGCCCACCGCGTCGTAGATGGCATTGGCGATGGCCGCCGACGCCGGACCGACGGTCGCCTCACCCGCGCCCAGGGGATCCTCACCCGGGCGGTCAATCAACTCGACATCCACCACGGGGGCATCCGCAAAGCGGAACACCGGGTACGATTCCCAATCGACGCCGCCGATCTGGTGCCCCTCGAACGCCACGGACTCCATCAACGTCCAACTAGCCGATTGGATGACGCCACCCTGCAATTGATTGCGCAATCCGTCCGGATTGATGACGCGGCCGGCGTCTGCCACGGCGACTGCGCGCAGTACAGAGACCGCTCCCGTCTCAGCATCCACTGCCGCCTCGGCCACCACCGCGGAATAGATTTGCGTGTTCTTGTAGCGCGAAAACGCGATGCCTTGTCCGCGGCCGAACTCGCGTGGCTGCGTGCGCCAACCGGCCTTCTCAGCCGCTCTGCGTACCACCGCTTGCGAACGCGGATCGGTCAGGTAGCGTAGCCGGAACTCGACCGGGTCGGCGCCGCTGGCCGCACAGACTTCGTCCACAAACGATTCCGACGCAAAAATGTTACTGAATGCGCCAAGGCTTCGTAATGCGGAGTGCCGCAGCGGGCTATCGGCAACAAAGTGCTTGACGATGCGACGGTTGGGAAAAGCATAGGGCGGATCGGCGTTGCGGTGAATTCCGCCGTGGAAACCGGTTCCTGGACTCATGACCGGCGGGTTCAACGGCATAGCAACATGCCAGGCTGCAATGAGGCTAGATACGCCGGCCGCGGGCCGAGGACGGGCGGAATGAGAATAGCTCTTGGTTTCATGGCTCCAATCGAGTAGATTACCGCCGTCATCCAGGCTGGCCTGCAATTGCATCACCATGGCTGGTCCAAACGGTTCCCAGAGATTCTCCTGGCTGCGCGTCCATTTGAGAAGCACAGGGCGACCTTGGACCGCACGCGCAACCAGGGCTGCATCCAGAGCAACATCATCCGCGCCGTTGTGACCGTAACAACCCGGACCGTCGCGATGGATGATACGAATATCTTCCACAGCCATGCCCAGCACTTGCGCAATGTCCAACCGCAAGGGATAGACACCCTGGCTATGTGTCCAGATGCTGAGATGACCAGCTTGCCAATGTGCGACTGCAGATGAGGGTCCCAGCGATGCATGGCGCAAGAAAGGCCGGTAATACGTAGCGCTGAGCGTCTGGGCCGCGCCTTTGGCGGGTTCCAGCGCAGGGATGGCATCGTTCGTGGGCACGCCGTCTACGACGAGGAACCGCTGTCCGTTTTGGGCAAGCATGTGCTCGTACAGCGTATCGTCGTCCGGGCCTGAGTGAGACGTAGATGTGAGTTCCTGCCACTCGGCGAGCGAGGACAGTTGCGCTGCTGCCGCTACGGCCTGCTCCTCTCGTTCGGCCGCCACCGCCAGGAAACTTCCGTCATGCACGACGGCAACCACGCCAGGCATAGATTGTACGGGAGCGGTATCCACCCGCTCCAGGCGCGCGGAGTAGCTGGGTGGACGCACAACTCGTGCGTGTAGCATATTCGGCAAGTCCATATCATCCACATAGACCGGACGGCCGACCACCTTATCGGGAATGTCGAGGCGAGGCACGGGCTGGCCGACGACGGTGTATTCTTCCGGCGGCTTGGGCTGGACGTTGCCGGACGCCAGTTGCTCGAACCGACCTCCGCCCATCAGCTTCCAATAGGTGGTCGAGTCACCGGTACTCGTATCAGAGATGACGCCATCGTCCACACGCAAGCGTTCCACAGGAGCGTCCAGTTCGACGGCCGCCATTCCTACGAGCAGTGCGCGCACTTCCGCAGCGGCTTGGCGCACGGCGCCGCCGCTCATATAGGTAGATGTGCTGCCCGCCGTGTACCCCTCGTCGGGAGACAACTCCGTGTCCGCAAGCTGGACGCGCATACGCTGCACGGAAACATCCAGCTCTTCAGCAGCGATCTGAGCGATAACGGTCTTGATCCCCTGGCCGATTTCCACTTTGCCGGTCACCACCGTGACCGTCTCGTCGGGATTGATGTGGATCCAGCGGTCCAGTTCCGGCGTCTTCGCCAAGCTGGGGGGTAGGTGCGAATTGGTCATGGGACAACCTCTCCGGCAGCGCGCCGTATGGCGCGTACGATGCGGTTATAGGCGCCACAACGACAAAGATGGCGTCCCAGCGCGGTGCGAATCTCATCGTCCGAAGGCTGCTCGTTCCGTTCGAGTAGGGCGACGGCGGCCATAACCATACCCGGTGTGCAATAGCCGCATTGCACCGCCTGTTCGTCGATGAAGGCCTGCTGCACGGGATGCAAATGCCCCGGCGCGGCAATCCCTTCCAGCGTCACGATCTCGCGGCCTTCCACCGCGCTCACCGGCACACGACATGAAGGCAGCGCCTCATCGTCGATGAGCACCTTGCATGCACCACACTGCTCCAGTCCACAGCCGAGCTTGACAGCCTTCAGGCCGAGGTCATTGCGCAATACATAGATGAGCGGCGTGCTTGGGTCGACGTGCACCTCGTGCGTCTGCCCGTTGACCAACAGACGCACCGTGCGCGATTGCGATCTGCTCGCAGCCGTCGAGTCACTCATGGCCAACTTCGTTTCCGTGAAGCCCCATCTCTCGTGGGTACATCATTCAGCGCCGAACTTAAACACGGTCACCTCATGGTACTTCTCGCCCGGCTTCAACTCCGTGGCCGGGAAGTTAGGGTGGTTGGGCGAGTCTGGGAAATGCTGCGTTTCCAGACACAGACCGCCACGCCACTTGTAGGTCTGGCCGCCGCGCCCCGCCATCTCCTTGGGCATCATGTTGCCGGCGTAGAACTGAATCCCTGGCTGTGTCGTGTAGACCTCCAACGTACGCCCAGTAGTGGGTTCTGTGACGCGGGCAGCGAGGCGCAATTCGCCAGGCTCGCCGTTCACAACCCAGTTGTGATCATAACCACCGGCAAACTCGAGTTGCTCGTCGTCCGCCTCGATCCGTTCGCCGATACGCGTCGGCTGGCGGAAATCCAGCGGCGTCCCCTCGACACTGCGAATCTCCCCCGTGGTGATAACGTCCTCGTCGACGACGGTAAAGGCGTCGGCCTCGAGCATCATCACATGGTCGAGAATGGTCTCACTCTGCGCCAAGTTGAAATAGGTGTGATTGGTTAGGTTGAGTACCGTTGGCTGATCCGTCGTTGCTGAGTAGTCGATCTGAAGCTCGTCGTCATTGGTCAGCGTGTAGGTGACCGTGACGGACAGATTGCCGGGGTAGTTCTCCTCGCCGTCCTTGCTCACGTAGTTGAGCGTCAGGCTCACGCCATCTTCGACGCTCGCGGTCTTCGCTTCCCACACTACCTTATCGAATCCCTTATTGCCTCCGTGGAGGTGGTGGCCATTGGCGTTAGTGGCGAGCTGGTATTCCTTGCCGTTCAGCGTAAACTTGCCTGCGCGAATCCGGTTACCATAGCGACCAACGAGCGCGCCGAAAAACGGGTGCGGGCCCAGATACCCCTCCAGCGAGTCCATGCCGAGAGTGATCTCCCCAATGCTCCCATCCCGATCCGGGGCCTTTATTGAGGTAATGATTCCGCCATAGTTGGTGATCTTGACTTCTACGCCATTGTCGTTGGTAAGCGTGTAGAGGTCCACGGGTGTGCCGCTCTGCGTGGCGCCGTAGAATTCTTTTTGAATTTGCATCTGAAGTCCTCCAGTGATCGTGTTGCAGACTGCTATTCTATTTGGAAAAAATGTGATTTGGTCAGCCTTCGTCCCTCCGCCAAGCGGACGCTTCGGACAGCATGTCCTTCTGCTCTGGGGTAAGCTGCAGGTCCACGGCGTCGAGACTCTGCTGCAGTTGCTCGACATTGTTGGCCCCAATGATGGGGGCGGTCATGAACGATTGCGCCAAAAGCCATGCCAGTGAAACCACGGCCGGCGAACTGTCGGTTTGCTTTGCCACTAAACGGACAGCATCCAATGTTCTCCATCCAGCCTCGTTGAAATAGCGCTGCCGCACGCCCTGCGCCCGTGCACTGTTGGGCACGTTCTCCCGATCGTATTTTCCTGTTAAGAATCCACCGGCAAGTGGACTGTAGGGAATGACGCCAATGTTGTATTCCGTCACGATTTCGGCCAGGTCCTGCTCGAATTCGCGGCGATGGACCAGGTTATAGTGCGGTTGAATGCTGTCATAACGTACGAGCTGGTGGCGATCACTGGCCCACAGCGACTGAACTAGCCGCCATGCCGGATAGTTGCTGCAGCCTACGTAACGGACCTTGCCCTGTCGCACCAAGGTATCGAGCGCTGACATGGTTTCATCGATGGGTGTAGCTGCGTCGAACCAATGCGTTTGGTATAGATCAATGTAGTCCGTTTGCAGGCGACGCAACGATGCTTCAGCGGCATCGAGGATGTGTCTGCGAGAGAGACCTTCATCGTTGGGGCCGTCGCCCATCGCCCCGCGCACTTTGGTCGCGATGACCACGTCGTTGCGATTCTTGCGCGCTGCTATCCAACGCCCGATAACTTCCTCGCTCTCACCTCCTACATGCCCGTCGAGCCATTTGCTGTATATGTCGGCAGTATCCAGGAAATTTCCGCCGGCATCCACAAAGGCGTCCATTATTTGAAAACTTGTGGCCTCGTCAGCGGTCCAATCCCACTGCATGGTACCCAAGCAAAACGCGGAGACTTTGAGACCGGTGCGACCGAGATTGCGGTACTGCATTCATCCCTCCGACCAGTGGTTGCGTTGCACATATTGGATGGCCTCAGTGTATCACAACCCGCTGCTCATGCCGGTAGTGGAGCCCCTAGTGCACAAACTGCAAAGATACTGGTTTCTCCGACTCACCCCTGTCTGGATCGATTGATACAGAAACCGAGTACCTTATCTACAAACGCACTGGCAGGAGAGCAAGGTGGTCACTAGCAAGTGCAGTCGTGTGCGAATCATCCTAGATATCATCTTGCCTCCGCCACAAGCATGGACTAGGATGTCTCTCTGCAATCATTTGGAAACATTCGCGCAGAATCATCGTGCAAAGGCGAATCATGCTCGACCTGCAGACTGCCACGTTCGTATCCACCGTCGACGCGCCTGAACAATCCGCGCCGGAGCGCGCCTACTGGTTCCTCTTCCAAGGCGATAAATTAATCGTACGATCCGGTCCCTATATGGGGGAGGTGTTGCAGGCTAACTCTGTTGATGAGCTGGGTATTGTGCCTATACGCACGCAATATCTAGGATATCTCGAGGACGCACAGGGAAGCAGGTTGCAGTGCTTCTCGGGCGAAATTGACCCCGAAGCGATAATTCCCAGCGGTATGACGGCGCAAGGGCTGCGAGAACTGGGCGCGCAGCTTGGCGATCTCGTCTTCGGGCTCGCAGGGCGCGCTGTACAAATCGTCAACTGGGACCGCAGGCACCAGTACTGCGGACAGTGTGGCACGCCAACAGAAACACTCGAACACGAAAGGGCAAAACGATGCCCCAACTGTGGGCTGATTGCCTACCCGCGCCTCTCGCCCGCCATTATTATCGCGGTTACGCGACAGATAGAGGGTGAGAACCGAATACTGCTCGCCCGCAATCACCGATTCCCACCCGGTAGATATAGTGTGGTCGCAGGATTTGTGGAACCGGGAGAATCGCTGGAGGACACGGCGCGTCGCGAGGTATTCGAGGAGGTCGGCATCCGCATCCGCAATATCCGCTACTTCGGCAGCCAGCCGTGGCCCTTCCCCAACTCACTAATGCTCGGCCTCACAGCCGAGTACGAATCCGGCGATATCGTCGTGGAGGAAGAGGAGATCGCGGATGCGGGCTGGTTTTCTGCGCATGACCTCCCCCATCTGCCGCCCAAAATCAGTATTGCGCGCAAACTCATCGACGCGTTTGTGGCCGACAACGGCGGCGGTCCCGCTCAAGAATGGTAGATCGCAGAATTTGGAGGCTAGTAGACACGTCAAGGCGTCCCGACGCCTACCAAGACTGCCTTCTGCGCTTCTACGCACATTTACCGCAGCACGAATACGCTCTGACTGGCCGCTGTCAACTCACAGGCGCCGATTTCCTCTCAATTCTCCGCACGTCCTCTCGTCGTTCTTAGCGTGTGTGCCGGCGCACGAATCTCTCCATGCGTTCCAGCGCAGTCTCGATGTTGGCACGGCTCGACGCATAGGCGCAACGCACATGACCTTCGCCGCCGCTGCCGAACGCACTGCCCGGTATCACGGCCACGTGTTCCTCTTCCAGCAACCGCTCCACAAATTCATGGTCTGACATGCCCGTGCGCTTTACACTGGGGAAGGCGTAGAAGGCCCCCCGTGGCTCGAAGCAGTCGAGACCGATGTCGTTGAGCCCATCCACAATCAGGCGGCGGCGGTCGTCGTAGCTAGAGCGCATACGCTCCACATGCAAATCAGCCTCGGGATCGGTAAACGCGGCCAAGGCAGCCTCCTGCCCAACCGTTGGAGCAGACATGATCAGATATTGATGCACCTTGCGCATCGCGCCGATAAGGTCGGCCGGTCCCAGCGCGTAACCGACGCGCCAACCTGTCATGGCGTAATCCTTGCTCATTCCACCAAGATGTACGGTGCGGTCACGCATGCCTGGCAGTGAGGCAAACATGACGTGCTTGTGGCCGTTGTAGACTAGCCGGTCGTAGATCTCGTCGGAGATCACGATCAGGTCGTGTTTCTCCGCGATGCGGCCGATCTCGATCATCCCCTCACGGTCCATGACTGCGCCGGTGGGGTTACAGGGAAAGCCAATGAGGATCGCTTTCGTGCGAGGTGAGATCGCGGCTTCGATATCCTGCGGTCGAACCTGGAAGTCATCCTCCGCGTAGGTGGGGATGTCGATGACCTCGCCGTCCGCCAACATCACGCTGGCCGTATAGCTGACGAAACAGGGCTGCGGCACGATCACTTCGTCGCCGGGATTCAGCAGCGATTGCATGATCAGGTACATTGCCTCACTGACGCCAACGGTGACCAGCGCTTCCGTCTCCGGGTCATAGTCGGGCGCGCCATAATGCATTTGCAGGTTACGCACAATGGCCTGGCGCAATTCGAGAATGCCGGCGTTGGATGTGTACGCGGTATGGCCGTTCTGCAGGCTGGCTATGCCCGCATTTAGGATCGGCGGCGGGGTTACAAAGTCAGGTTCACCGATACCTAGCGTAACAACATCGTCCATGGTGGCGGCGATGTCGAAGTAGCGGCGAATACCCGAGGGCGGCACGGCGCGTACACGATGGCTAATGCGATGCGCATGGGATCGACGCCGCGTCTCTGCGGGCGTCTGTAGGGATTGGGAGTGATGGCCGTTCGTCGAATAGACGGTAGACGGCGCTATGACTTGTTGAGTGTTCATTCGTTGGCCCCCTCGGGCGAAATGCAAACGACATATGCAATCAAAATAGAAGTCACCACCGGTAGGACGCACGAGAGGTTGAGTCCATCTCGCCGTCAGACCGGTGTGCCGGTGAGAGCCGCTCGCAGCCAGTGCGCCGGCTTGCGCACCAACTGCCGGCCGATTGCACAGGCGATTCCGCCTAGGCCATGCACGAGGCTATGCAGCCCCGGTCGAATGAACATGCTTACTCCTG
>JBJYXA010000180.1:0-4797 GCA_046259705.1 Caldilineaceae bacterium | reverse complement strand
C
The DNA here is from genome assembly GCA_046259705.1 of Caldilineaceae bacterium. GTDB lineage: Bacteria > Chloroflexota > Anaerolineae > Caldilineales > Caldilineaceae > JASGTU01. The sequence continues at coordinate 4,796 of JBJYXA010000180.1, read as the reverse complement.
AGATAGGCCATATAGTCACTCGTACCGGTGCACATGGGACGCTCCGTTCCGGAATGGTTGCTCGCATCTCGCCGTTCCGTACCGCCGAAAACATGGTAGGATAGAAACGTAGTCTTACCGTAGTTTCGGGAGGATCCACGGCCTAAGGTTAGTGTGAACGGAGAGAGGCCGATACATGCCCCGGCTGTTGCTGCGCACGTTAGGTGGCCTGGAAATTCAAGTCGATGGCAATCGCATCGATGATTTGGGGTCCAGGAAGACGTGTGCATTGCTTGTCTATCTGGCAATCGAGTCTGGTCCTGAGCATCAGCGCGCTCACCTGGCCGGTCTACTATGGCCGGAGCGGCCCGAATCAACCGCGCGGACCTACTTGCGGCAGTCGATTGCTACGCTGCGAGACATCTTTTCGGATCGCAGCGCATCAGAACCATTTCTCGTGGCGACCCGCCAAACCGTCAGGTTCAATCCACGAAGCGATTTCTGGGTCGATGTCGTCTCGATCGTGTCCGGTTTGGCCGGCGCATGCGGCCCCGATCCCTGCGCCATGACGCCTCACGATGCTCACCGATTCGGCGAGGCTGTCAAGCTATATCGCGGCGCATTTCTAGAAGGCTTTTACCTGGATGGCTGTTCCGAGTTTGGCGAATGGCAGCTCCTGACAAGGGAGCATAGCCAACGCATGGTGATCGAGACACTGGAGCGCCTGACGAGGTGGCATCGGCAGGCAGGTACGATGCCGGCTGCGCTTTCCTATGCTCGGCGCCGGGTAGAGCTAGACCCTCTTTCGGAACACGGACAGCGCCAATACATGCATCTTCTGGCCGAAGTCGGGGAGGGCAACGCAGCGCTTGCGTTATACGACCAGTACAGAGACGTGCTGCTTGAAAGCCTAAATACTGAACCGGCGCCAGCCACGACCAAACTCGCCGCGAGCATACGCAATAGCGAAATCGGCGTAGTCAGTATGGGGAACCTGGACATCGCGGCGAACGAAGCGCCCGTCTTTCTGCGCCAGAGTATTCGTCGTCCCAGACACCCGTTTGTAGCGCGAGAACGAGAACTAGACGAACTCGCCCATCATTTGTCCGACGCAGCAGGCGACACCCAGCAAGGTCGCATCGTCTTCGTCACTGGCGCTGCGGGCCAAGGCAAGACGGAGCTGATGCTGGAGTTCGCCCGCCGCGCATCTGCCGAGAGAGATAATCTGTTCGTCGCAGTTGGGCAGTGCACGAGTCGCGGCGGTGCCGGCGATCCTCTATCGCCCTTCCGGCAAATCCTGGCTCAGCTTACGGGCGATCTTCGCCCGCCTTGGTCCGCAGGCCTCCTAGATGACACCCAGGTGCGTCGTCTTTGGACGGCCAGCCCGGGCACGATCAAGCTGCTCCTGGACTACGCGCCCGACTTGGTCGAGTCTCTAGCGCTTGAGCCGTCCTTGCGCATGCGTATTCGGTCGTTTCCGCGAGCTGTAGCAGAATCTCTGCTGGTGTCTCTGCCTGACGGCGAGACAGGTACACATGAGGACAGCCGCCGGTTCGCTCTATACGAGCAGTTCACACGTCTACTCACCGCTATTTCCGAGAAGCAGCCGCTGCTATTGCTGCTCGATGACCTGCACTGGGCAGATTCGGACTCGCTTTCGCTTCTTCTGCACCTCGGTCATGCTCTAACCGGCAACCGTATATTTGTACTGGGCGCGTTCCGTGCCGAAGAGGTGATGCAACCGGTACACGAAGAAGCCCATCCGCTGCAGATGGTGTATCAGGAGTTGCAGAGGCAAGGATACGCACCGCTGGACCTGGACCGAGTGAACGGACGGTCTTTTGTCGATGCCCTCCTGGACAGGGAAGCAAACGCCTTCGATGAAAACTTCCGAAGCACGTTGTATGGGCTTACCGCAGGAAGCCCCCTATTTACCTCCGAACTTGTGTACAGCATGCAGGAGAATGGTGATATCGTTCGGACACCATCGGGCGGCTGGGAGGAATCTCCTTCGTTGTCGTGGGACGTCATGCCCTCACGGGTGGAGGCTGTACTTGGCAGGCGCATGGCGCAGTTAACGCCATCTCAGCGAATGTTACTGATGGCGGCCAGTGTGGAAGGGGAGCAGTTCACGGCTGAGGTGACTGCCGCTGTACTCGATCGCAACGCGAGTGAGGTCGCGCAAGAGCTAAGTGCTGCCCTGGAAAGGCGTCACCGTCTAGTATTTGCAGAGGGTCTAGAGCGCGCCGGAGACAGTAGACTCGCACGCTATCGGTTCCGACACGCCCTATTCCAACAATACCTGTCTGCGCAGCTAGACCCGGTAGAAATGGGACGCCTGCACGAATCCACGGCCCGCGCGCTGGAATCCATCTACGGACCGCACCCCGACGGGCTTGCCCCTATTGCCGGGCGACTGGCTTGGCACTGGCAAGAGGCTGAGTTCCCCGAGCGAGCGATCGCTTATCATATACAAGCCGGTGACTGGGCATTGCGGCTTTCCGCCTACGCACAGGCCCTTGATCACTACGAACGGGGATTGGACTTGGTGGGGCGAGTATCCGGTCGACTCGAGCGTTCAAGACTGGAATTTGAGCTTACGATTCGCCTCGTCGATGTCCAGGCGATGGTCTACGGCGGAGCCTCGAACCAGGTAGAGCAGACACTCGTGCGCGCGCGCGAAATTTCGCATGGTGGCTACAATAACGATACATTGCAATCTCGACTGATGGACAGAACGTGGACATTCTACCATCAGCGCGGTCAGAATAGAGGAGCCCTCCAATTCGCCCAATCCTATCTGGCGTTTGCGGCACAAACGCAACGACATGATTTCATTGCACAAGCACACTCAAATCTGGGAACAACGTTGACCCGTTTGGGTCAATTTGGGCCTGCTCTGGAGCATTTTGAACGCGCCCGCGCATCGATGGTGGTCTTTGATCCGGCAACTGATCATCAGGAAGCATCCGATGAAGCGGTGATTGTGGGGGTCAGTGAAGCCAACGTACTGTGGTACCTCGGCTATCCAGATCGAGCGCACAGGCGGAGTGACGCCACAGTTTCCATGGCTGAAGAGCATGCGAGTGCGTATCGACTTGTCTTTGCACTCATTTTCACTTGTGGCCTGCATGGCCGTTGTCGCGAATGGCGTAGACTCATGGAATGCGCCGAACGGGCACACAGGCTCAGCACAGAACATAATTTTACGATGTGGAAGGCGGTCTCTTCTCTCTACCGCGCCTGGGCGCTCGTATCCGTGGGAGATTGCCAGACCGGTATGGCACTGGCCTCGTCCGCCCTTGGGGCTATCGGACAGACTGAACTCCTTCATCTCCGCTACCCGTCCATAATGGCCAGCGTCTATGCCTCGTGTGGTTGTGTCCGAGAGGCGCTGGCCATGATCAATGAGGCGTCTGCCCTGATGAAGAATACGGATGAGCGCGAATGGGAGCCTGAAATACACAGGCTTCACGGGGAGCTGTTGCTTGGACAAGACGGCACGAATGTCGATGAGGCAGAAAAGTACTACAGAAAGGCCGTTGACGTCGCACGCGAACAGGAATCGCGTATGCTTGAGTTACGCGCCGCAACGAGTCTGTGTGCACTGTGGCACGCACAGGGCAAAGACCGTGCGGCGCACAAACTTCTATTGGAGTGCTATGGATGGTTCACGGAGGGGTTTGATTCGCCCGACCTGGTTGCCGCACGCAGGCAACTAGCCCAGCTACGCAATGGCGGCAGCACCTCGATCCCATGATCTTCACATTTTCCTAACATCTTCTTCAGATAGTTCCCATAGTCATTCGCTACTGTAAATGGGTTATAATGGGAATCGGCTACCCCCCTGCCGGAATGACCGGCTGCTGTCCCATCCACGCCATCGAGTGTGACGTCACACCACATGTTCTGGAAGAGAAAATCAAACGCTACAGACAACGGAGAAGTGACTCTCGAAATGGATGACCGCGTGCCGGTCATAGACATTCGTGAGCTGACCAAGACCTACATCATGGGCCAAACTGAGGTTCATGCCCTGCGGGGAGTTTCTGTTGCGGTTCAGGAAGGCGAATATGTCGCCATTGTGGGGGCCAGCGGTTCCGGCAAGAGCACGCTTATGAACATGATTGGCTTGCTCGATCGACCCACTAGCGGCAGCTATCGCATCCGCGGAGCTGAAGTCAGCAAGCTCAGCCGCAATAAGATGGCCGATCTGCGCAACCAGGAGATTGGCTTCGTCTTCCAGAGTTTCAATTTGCTAGCGCGGACGGACGCGCGGCGCCAGGTGGAGCTTCCCCTCTTTTACGCCGGCGTGTCGGCACGAGATGCATCGCGGAGGGCGACGGCAGCCCTAACACGTGTGGGGCTAGGCGAACGCACTGGGCACAGACCGGACGAACTCTCCGGCGGTCAACAGCAGCGAGTCGCCATCGCGCGCGCATTAGTGACGAATCCCAGCGTGCTTTTGGCGGATGAGCCGACTGGAGCACTGGATTCGAAAACAGGTTCAGAACTTCTTGCCTTGTTTGATGAGTTACACGCGCAGGGGATGACGTTGCTCGTCGTCACGCACGACTGGAATGTGGCGCACCGAGCGCAACGCATCGTTACGCTGATGGACGGCCATGTGGTCGACGACAAACCGGTGGACGGCAACACAGCTATTCCGCCGGAAGGCCTGCCTACACCACCCGGATTTGGAGAAACATGAGAATACTCCGCTATTTTGGCGTTGCACTGAGCAGTATTCGCGCAAACAAACTGCGCTCTTCGCTCACTATGCTGGGCATCATCATCGGTGTGGCTGCCGTACTGAC
>JBJYXA010000179.1:0-3019 GCA_046259705.1 Caldilineaceae bacterium | reverse complement strand
CATGAGCTGGCTCAGCTCGGAGGCGCCACTATGGGTGAGGGTCATGGTCTGTGTTCGGTTTGGTGGTAGTGCTCCGAACAGGGTCACAGACCGGCCCACCCATTGCCACGACTGAGGTCTGAGGGAGGCGAGCCGTCAGCACCGGCTACGCCGGTGCTGCTCCTCCCGAGTTACACCACTCCATGGGACGCTGCTTTCTCGCCGCTGGTCCAGGCCACCTAGCGTTTGGTCTCAGCCACAGACCGTACAGATCAACCACCCACGGCCACAGGAATCGGTTGCTGCCTGAAGCTCAGAAACCCAGGCCCTGCCCGGAGGCCGGTCGCCCAATCCTCTGCTACGGATCAGATCTCGATGAGTGTCATTTCCCGAGCCCGAAGCCCGTGACCGACAACTCGTAGTACGGTTTGAGAAGTGCTCAGATCAGCACACCGAGCGGACTTCCTTCCTGATAGGCACCGATGACTAGGACAATCCTCCCGTACCCCGAGACCGACACCCATTTCTCCGGGCGGATCGGACGAACCTATACCGAGTCCGAGGCCGTCGTGCCGGAGGTGCCGCGTGCGCCCGAAGGGGCACCCAATGTGCTGTTAGTGCTGCTGGACGATGTGGGCTTCGGTCATGCCTCGACCTTCGGTGGGCCGGTCAACACCCCGACGCTGGAAAGGCTGGCGAAGGAAGGTATCCGCTACAATCGGTTTCACACCACTGCGCTGTGCTCACCCACGCGCGCTGCACTTCTGTCGGGCCGCAATCACCATTCGGTGCACACTGGCATCATCATGGAACTCGCTACCGGCTTCCCCGGCTATGACGGGCGATGGCCGGAAAACGCGGCATGCATCGCGCAGACGCTGAGGCTCAACAATTACAACACCGCCGCTTTCGGTAAATGGCACAACACGCCCGATTTTGAGACCAGCCCGGCTGGGCCTTTCGACCGCTGGCCGACCGGGCACGGCTTTGAATACTTCTACGGCTTTCAGGGTGGCGAAACGAACAACTGGGACCCGCCGCTGATCGAGAATACGCAGCCCATCGAAAAGCCGGCGGGCGACGAAAGTTATCACCTCAGCAGCGCCATGGCCGACAAGGCGATTGCATGGATCAGCAGTCAGAAGGCCAGTGCGCCGGACAAACCGTTCTTCGCCTATTGGGCTCCCGGCGCCGCGCACGCCCCGCATCACAGCCCCAAGGACTATGCGGACCGTTACAAGGGCAAGTTCGATCAGGGTTGGGACAAGGTTCGCGAGGAAACGCTGGACCGCCAAATAAAGCTTGGCGTCGTACCCAAGGGCACGAAGCTTACTCCTCGCCCCGATTCGATGCCCGCGTGGGATAGTTGCAGTGCCGAAGAGAAGCGGCTCTATGCGCGCATGCAGGAAGTGTTTGCGGGCTTTCTAGAACACGTTGATGCTCAGCTTGGACGCGTGGTGGATGCGCTGGAGACCATGGGCGTGCGTGAGGATACATTGATCATCTATGTCGTCGGCGACAATGGCCCCAGCGCCGAGGGCTCGATGACAGGCACCGTCAACAATATGAAGAGCCAGCACGGCTATGTCGACAGCGTGGAGGACATGCTCAAGGTCATCGACGAACTAGGCGGCACCGAATACGAAAACCACTATCCTGTCCCGTGGTGCTGGGCCGGATCGTCGCCGTTTCAGTGGTGCAAGCAAGTGGCCTCGCATTTCGGTGGCACGCGCAACGGCCTGGTGATGAGTTGGCCCGGCCACATCGCCGACATCGGCGGCCTGCGCGACCAGTTCCATCATGTCATCGATATCGTCCCGACGATTCTCGATGCTGCCGGGATCAGCGCGCCAATCTCGATCAATGGCATTCCCCAGAAGCCCATCGAGGGTGTGAGTATGGCCTACACATGGGACGATGCTGCAGCTCCTTCGAAGAGACAGACCCAGTATTTCGAGATGTTCGGGAATCGCGCTCTCTACCACGACGGTTGGGTGGCAGGGGCTCGGCATGGCAAGTTGCCTTGGCAGACCGCAGGCTCCTCGCCCGATTTCGACGAGGACACTTGGGAACTTTACAACATCGAGGAAGACTTCAGTCAGGCCAATGACCTTGCTGCGAAGGAGCCCGCGAAGCTGCGCGAATTACAGGACATGTTCTGGGCAGAAGCGGCCAAGTACAACGTGCTTCCACTTGACGATCGCTTCGTCGAACGCGCGGATGTGAACCTAAAACCTAGCTATCTGAGCGGTAAGAAGCAGTTTATCTATCTTCCCGGTACGACCCGCATCCCCGAACCCTCATCGCCGCCAACCAAAAACATTAACCACACGATCGCAGCGGAAATCGACGTTCCTGAAGGCGGGGGCGACGGCGTGCTGGTCTGCTGCGGCGGCGAGGCCGGCGGTTACAGCTTCTTTATGAGCAAGGGCAAACTCTACTGGGAGCATAACTGGTTCAACACCGAGCGCTATCGCGTGGAATCCGGAGACGTGATACCGCCCGGCCATCATGTGGTCTCGGTCCATATCGAGTGCGATAAGGAGGGGGAGTTCGCGACCGGTGGCAAGGCCACTCTTCGCCTCGGCGAGTCCGTAGTAGGCGAGGGGCGTTTCGAGCAGCAGGTCGGTGCTCGCTTTACTGTGGGTGAGAGTTTCGACGTCGGCTGTGACCTGATTACACCCGTCTCAAGGCTCTACAAGAGCCCCGCAAAGTTCAACGGCGAAATCAAGAGAGTGCTAGTAGACATCAGCGATGTATCGTTCGACGATCTCTCTCACCAAGTGAAGATTGCCATCGCCACGCAGTGAGCATCGCACAACCACCATACCCATTTTAGTTCGGACATCCTGGCTTTGCATTGGCTCTTTCGTATATCCGCCTTCGTCCGAAAACGGTCACTTACCACCCATCTGTGAGCATCCATTTCGATGCTTACTCTGATGTGCGTAATTCCTTTCCGAAATTTCGCCAAGACAACAGCAACCGATGGGCGTCCTGTGGTGCTTGGAAGGCGGTCCCAGCGGCGCGGTTCATTCGA
>JBJYXA010000178.1:0-3492 GCA_046259705.1 Caldilineaceae bacterium | reverse complement strand
GGCAATGGCCGAAACCTATCGGCAGATGGGCTTGGAGCCTGAGATTTGGCCACATTTGGCCGGGTCGGCCCCGTTCTATTTGTTCACCGATGTGCTCAACATTCCCATCGTGCTTGGCGGCTTGGGGCATGGCGGCCGTCCGCACAGCCCCGATGAATATGCGACTCTCGAAGGTATGAAACTGGCGGAAAAATCCTATGCGAGCTTCATGCTAAATTTGGTTGCCTGAGCGCTTATGGGTAAATACATTCTTCAGCGTCTTCTCATCGCGATACCCGTCATCTTCGGCGTCACGGTCGTGGCTTTTTTCATCATGACGTTGGCGCCTGGGGATGCCGTCGATATGCTCATTAGTCCGGGATTGAGCCCGCAGGACATCGCGCTCAAGAAACAATCGTTGGGACTGGACCAGCCTGTGTTCGTTCAGTATGTGCGCTGGCTGCAAGAGATGCTGCACGGGAATCTTGGGTATTCCTTCACCAATCGCCAGCCTGTCACAGAGCGCATTTTCGACCGCTTTGGGCCGACTTTTACCCTGGCGATGTCCGCCTTGTTGCTGTCGTATATCATCGCAATACCGATCGGAGTGCTGGCCGCGGTTCGCCAGTATTCTGTACTGGACTATTCGGCTACGATCTTCTCGTTCTTGGGCGTGTCGATTCCCTCGTTCTTCTTCGGCTTGCTCATGATCTACTTCTTTTCGTTGAAGTTGGACCTTTTCCCGACGGGGGGCATGCAGTCGGTCGGGCAAGGTTTTTCCTGGTCCGATCGGTTATCGCACCTGGTCCTGCCAGTACTGGTCCTGAGCCTCCAGAATACGGGCGTAGTGATGCGCTATACCCGTTCCAGCATGTTGGATGTCGTTCACCAAGATTACGTGCGCACCGCGCGGGGCAAGGGCCTTCGGAAACAGGCGGTCCTGGTACGCCACGGTCTTCGCAATTCGCTCATCCCGGTGATCACGCTAGTTGGCTTGCAACTACCGATTTTGCTTAGCGGCGCCATCATTACCGAACAGATCTTCAATTGGCCAGGCATGGGACGTCTGACCGTCGAAGCGATCAATCAGCGAGACTACCCCACGATTATGGGGCTGAATCTGATGATTGCGTTGATGGTGGTGGCTGGAAACCTTGTGGCCGATGTGTTGTACGGCGTGGCCGATCCGCGCATCCGGCAACAAGGAGGATAGGCCATGACCACTGGCGATATCCAGGCCACATTTGCTAAATCAGGGCAATCACACGGCGCCGACGGTACGGTGTTTGCCCACGAACCGGTCAGGCTGCGCACGCTGATCTGGCGCCAGTTCTTGCGTCATCGCCTGGCGGTCTACTCGAGCATTGTGTTGGGGGTCGTGGTGCTAAGCGCCGTGTTCGCTCCGCTCGTGGCGCCGCACGATCCAAGCTACATCGATCCGCTGGCGTTCGACCAGCCGCCTTCGCCACAGCATCCGCTCGGGACAGACCGGGTGGGGCGAGATGTGCTTAGCCGCCTTATCTACGGTGGACGCATTTCGCTTTCGGTTGGTGTGGTGGCGGTTTCCATCTATATGATAATTGGCATGATCCTAGGTTCACTGGCCGGCTTCTATGGCGGCTGGGTCGATGGAGTCATTTCACGTCTGATCGACATTGTCCTATCGTTCCCATACCTTATGCTCATTTTGGTATTGGTGAGCTTGTTGGGACCCGGCTTGGGCAATATCATGTTAGCACTGGGTCTGTTGGGCTGGCCCCAGGTTGCACGTATCTTGCGAGGCGAGTTTCTGCGCTTGCGCTCCAATGATTTCGTATTGGCGGCTCGGACCGTGGGCGTACCGAACCGGCGCATCATCGTCAGCCACATCATCCCGAACGCCATGGGGCCGCTACTCGTCGCCGCTACATTTGGCGTGGCAACTGCGATTTTGGCGGAATCCGCGCTTAGCTTTCTTGGCTTGGGCGTGCAGCCCCCGGCGTCGAGCTGGGGTCAGATGCTCAATGACGCCCAGTCGCTGACCATTCTGGAATCTAAGCCATGGATATGGGTGCCGCCGGGAATCATGATCTTGATTTCAGTGCTAAGCATCAACTTCATTGGTGACGGTTTGCGGGACGCCCTCGACCCGCAGTTACGAGGATGATTCGCCGGCGTGGCCATCTTTGTGGTGTATCGTTCCATTATCATCAAATCTGAATCCCAAAAGGAGACACCCATGATCCGTAGGTCCTCACCAAAGATTATCTATATGGCCATCACACTGGTTATGCTGGCCGCATTTCTTGCCGCGTGTACCGGCGGAGCGGCGCCCGCTGGTGCGTTGCCCACGGCCACGCGAGCAACGGAGCTGGTTGCGCCTGAGCTTGCCACGCCTGAGGCGGAAACCGAAGCCGAAGCTCCTGCTGCTGGCGAGGTCGTGGAAGGCGGCCAGGTCAACATCGCTATGTGGAGCCCTCCCAACAACTTCAATCCGCTCAATTCGGATTCCAGCTATGGTCAGTTCGTGATTGACATCGTCTTCGATTCGCTGACTAAGTTCAACGACGATGTGCAATTCGCTCCGCGTTTAGCGGATAGCTGGGACATCAACGAGGACAGTACTGAGTTCACTTTCCACCTGAATCCTGACGCCGTGTGGCACGACGGTACGCCGGTAACGGCTGCCGATGTGGAATACACCATCTGGGCGATTAGCGATCCGGAGATCCCCACGAACCGCGGCGCCAACATCTCCTTCCTCAAGGGTTTGGACGGCAGCAAGCGCCCCGAAGGCGTTGACACGGTGGAAGGCGTCGAGGTGATCGACGATCACACCATCAAGCTCACCACGAACAATCCGGTCGATCCGCTGGCGCTCCTGGAGCAGATCGGCAACCAGGTCTGGATCATCCCGAAGCACATTCTCGAGGATGTGGCGCCCGCCGATTTCGATACGCAGGATTTCTGGCTGAATCCTACGGTGGGTTCCGGCGCATTTAAGTTTGTGCGCTATGAGACCGACCAGTTCATTGAGCTTGAGCGCAATGATGACTACTATATGGGTAAACCGCACCTGGATAGGGTCATCATTTCCATCGTCACGCCGGCTACCATGGTCGCCCAACTCGAAAAGGGCGAAGTGGACATCTCCGCGGCCGGTGGCATCGGCGACATTCCTCTGGATGACTGGGATCGCGTACAGGCGCTGTCCAACGTAACGGCTTCCAGTTACCAGGACAACGGCTACCAGTACATGATCATCAACGGCAATCCGGACCTGCCTTGGGCCGATAAGCGTATCCGCCAGGCATTGGCCTATGGCGTTAACCGCCAATTGATCGTCGATTCGCTGCTGAAGGGTCAGGGCGTAGTCGCCAATGGTCCTATCGTGCCGGTTACGTTCTACTACAACCCCGAGATCGAGGGCCAGTACCCGTACGACCCGGACAAGGCAAAGGAACTTCTCACCGAGGCCGGCTGGGATTTCAACAGCGAAGTCACACTGCTGGTTCCTATCGGCAATACCGTGCG
>JBJYXA010000177.1:1310-2694 GCA_046259705.1 Caldilineaceae bacterium | reverse complement strand
GCCTGGTGCGACTATATCATCGTGTTGCTGTCCGAGGATTCGATACACAGCGAGATGGTGCAAGGGGAGGTGCGGCGAGCCCACAAGCGCTGCGAGAAGGAAGGCAGACCTACGACTCTCCCTGTACGCGTCAGATACGAAGGCCCTCTGGGATATGAACTTGACAGTTATCTATCGCCCATTCAGCAGAAACTATGGACCGGTGCGGATGACTCGGAGAAGCTACTAACGGAGATCCTGGATGCCGCTGAAAGCTGTGCCTCAACCGAGAGTGCCGAAGAATCCGAGGACGTTTCGGCGGAGGCCTCTCCCGCAGACCCGCGCAGGCCTCTACCGGCAAAAGATCCCCGCATCCTGCGAGCCCCTGGCGGTGCACTCAGGCCGGACGACCCGTTCTACATCCGCCGGGAAGCAGACGAGCGCATCGACTTGGTCGCTGGAAGCCGCGGCGAGACGATCGTGATCAAGGCCCCCCGGCAGATGGGCAAATCCTCTCTGCTTATCCGCTACCTCGAAGCCTGCCGGGAGGCGGGCAAGCACTTCGCCTTCGTCGATTTCCAGAGCTTTGGTGAGCGTGACCTGGCCGACTACGGATCACTGCTCAACCGGCTCGCAACAGCTTTACTCCGCTGCTTCAAGATTCCAGCACAGCAGATTCCCCGTCTACCGGACCAACTCGCATTCACAAACTTCGTAGAGGACACGATTCTCGCAAACGTGCCGGGGCCCACGACCTTCGCTTTCGACGAGGTGGACCGGATTTTAGGGCGGCCTTATCAGTCCGACTTTTTCGCCATGCTACGCATGTGGCACAACAACAGGGCCCAGCCTCTATCAGTCTGGGAGAGCGTCGATCTGGCGCTGGTTATCGCCACCGAGCCCTACCTTCTCATCGACGTTGCGGACCAATCACCCTTCAATGTGAGTGTGCCCATTACATTGCAGGGATTTTCGCAAGAGGCGATCGTCCAGCTCAACGCGGCCTACGGCGATGCACTGAACCCAATGGACCTCGATGCCCTGTTCGATCTGCTGGCAGGACAGCCCTATCTGACACGGTTGGCCCTTTATTACATCGTGGGGCCGCCGGCAATGAGTTTTGCAGATCTGACGGCTCAAGCGACCAGCAGTGAAGGCCCTTTCGGCGATCATCTAAAAGCACTGCTGTTCAAACTTGAACGCTACCCGGGGCTGCTGGACGCACTGCGACAGGCAATTCGCGAAGGAACGCTGCCCGATGATCAAACCTACTACCGGTTGCGAGGTGCCGGGCTTCTAACCCGCGACGACAGCCGTATTCGACCGACCAACATGCTCTACGCTCGATTTTTCGGCGAGGTGGGATGACCACCGTCGACCAGCCCCGGCTCCAGGCAGGCGGCAC
>JBJYXA010000177.1:0-1210 GCA_046259705.1 Caldilineaceae bacterium | reverse complement strand
ATCGCCCGGGACCTAAAGCTACCTTTAGATGCAGGCGACTGGTGGCAGGAGCACGCGGAGGAGACCTTCAACCAGCGTCTGCTGCGTTTCTTTCGGGAATCCGTGGCCGAGGGTGTTGGGGGACCAGTCGTCATCTTTCTTGACGAAATCGACAGTACCCTCAAGCTGGATTTCACAGACGATTTGTTCACAGCCATTCGAGGGATGTACAATGAACGCACCCTGGTTCCGGCCTATGAACGCATCATTTTCTGCCTGCTGGGCGTTGCCACACCCAACGAGCTCATCAAAGATCGCCGCACCACACCTTACAACGTGGGTCGTACCCTCGAACTCGACGACTTCGATCCGGCAGAGGAAGATCTGACGCCGATCATCCGCGCCCTAAGCGATGATCCTGATGTCGGCGCTCGGCTCCTCGACCGGGTCTTGTATTGGACAGGCGGCCACCCTTACCTCACAGTCAAGCTGTGTGTCGAACTTGCGCGTGCTGGGGCAAACACCGAGGCCGAGGTGGACAGTTATGTCGATGCAACCTACGGTCGCCTTGAACGGATAAGCGCTGACGTCCACTTCCAGCAGATCCTGCGGTTTGTCGCTAAGCGCCTCAGTGACAGCTTGGCGACCTTCGACCTCTACGAGCGCATCCTCAACGGCAAGCGTGAGCGTGACCAGACAACCCTGACACACGCTGAACTCAAGCTTTCGGGTTTGGTCAAGCGCGATGCCGACGGATGTTTGGTCGTGCGCAACCGAATATATAAGCGACTCTTTGATCTGCGCTGGGTGGCCAGCAGCAAGCCAAGGCAAGTTCTCGCCCGTACCCGCCGGTGGGCGCTTGCGGCATCTTTTCTTTTAGTAATTCTGATCGTCGGTATGGTTGCCTTCTTCTGGTGGGCCAGCGTCCATGATTACCCGCCTGGCATCGCCGCCAAGGGGCTGTTGGTACGGGTCGGCTTGTTGTCGCCAATCGAGCCCGAGCTGCGCACATTGCCAGCAGGATCCTTTCAAATGGGTTCCTCCGAGTGTGCCTCTGTAGGTCCTGATTTTAAGCGTTATACGGGCTGTCCGCAGCATCTTGTCAAAATATCGGCCTTTTCAATCGGCAAGTACGAGGTGACTTTCGCCGAGTATGATCGCTTTGCCGTTGCCACTGGGCGGCGCCTGCCCGGCGACTCGGGATGGGGCCGCGGCGCACGGCCTGTGATCA
>JBJYXA010000176.1:0-1500 GCA_046259705.1 Caldilineaceae bacterium | reverse complement strand
AGACCAACCAGTGGTATCCGGATCTGGTCAAGGACAACGATTTCATCGACCAACCATATATGCCGGAAGATGGGTATCACCTGTCCAAGGACCTCGCTGATCAGGCGATCGAGATGCTCCGTAACAAGAACGCATCCAACCCGTCCAAGCCTTTCTTCATGTGGTTCAATCCCGGCGCCAACCATGCGCCGCACCAGGTGCCCGAGGAATGGATCGCGAAATACAAGGGCAAATTCGACGACGGATACGATGCCTATCGCGTCTGGGCCACCAAGCGCATGAAGGAAAGAGGTGTTATCCCCGAAAATACGGTCAATACCGCCATCAATCCCATCCCGAAGGACCTGGCGAATCCGCTGGACTACGTCCGTCCCTGGGACTCCTTGAATGACAAGGAAAAGGAATTGTTTAACCGTATGGCAGAGGTGTGGGCCGCCTATTCCTCATACACGGACCATGAGATTGGTCGGGTCATCGACTATCTGAAGGAGACGGGTCAGTACGAAAACACCATCATCCTCTACGCTGCCGACAACGGCACCTCCGGAGAGGGCTCGCCGAATGGTTCCGTTAACGAGAACAAGTTGTTCAACGGCTGGCCGGATACGCTCGAACAGAACATGAAGTACATAGACAAGTTGGGCGGCCAGGATACCTATGAACACTTCCCGACCGGCTGGGCAGCCGCTTTCTCTGCGCCGTACAAGATGTTCAAACGTTATTCCGAGTACCAGGGCGGTACCGCGGACCCCCTGATCATCTCCTGGCCCAAGGGAATCAAGGCGCGCGGCGAACTTCGCCACCAGTACCACCATTCGGTGGACATCGTGCCGACGCTGCTCGAGGTCGTCGGCCTCGAGATGCCGGAGTTCAACCATGGCGTGAAGCAGTACCCGATGTCGGGTATTTCCATGGCCTATACCTTTGATGCGAAGCCGGACGCCCCGACTAAGAAGAAGGTCCAGTATTACGAGATGTTCGGTACGCGCGGCATCTGGAAGGAAGGCTGGCATGCGGCGTCAGTTCACGCACCGATCAACGGCACTGGTCACTTCGACGAGGACAAGTGGGAACTCTACAACCTGGAGGAGGACTGGTCCCAGTCAAACAACCTCGCCGACAAGTACCCAGATAAAGTGAAAGAACTGAAAGACCTCTGGATGGTAGAGGCGAAAGCGAACAACGTGCTGCCGCTGGACGACCGTGTCGCCGTTGAAATCCTGGGCACGCCGCGTCCCAGCGATGAACCTCCGCGCGACACCTACAAGTATTATCCGGGTACAGAACCGGTGCCAGAAGGCGTGGCGGTCAACGTGCGGGGGCGTTCGTACAAGATCCTTGCTAACGTCGAGGTCACCGATAAAACCGAAGGCGTGATTTTCGCTCACGGTTCACGCTTCGGCGGCCATGCGCTGTTCATCAAGGACGACAAGCTCTACTACGTGTACAACTTCCTCGGCATCGCACCGGAGCAGGTGTTCGAGTCCGAAGTGACACTCA
>JBJYXA010000175.1:0-45740 GCA_046259705.1 Caldilineaceae bacterium | reverse complement strand
CCGCCGACGCGCACACTGCTCCATACGACGATGTCGTACATGGATGCAACCGCCGCCTCCGTGGTGCCGCCCCCCATATCCACGACCATATTCCCCGTCGGGGTGCCAATAGGGAGACCCGCGCCATAGGCCGCACCCAGCGGTTCCGGAATCAGGTACGCCGCGCCAGCGCCAGCCTGCATAGCTGCGTCGTGTACCGCCCGCTCTTCGACGCTGGTCACGCCCTTGGGCGTGCTAATCATCACTTTCGGCTTGAACAGCGGGCCAAGGAGCGGATTCAAGTTGCCGACTATGGATTGGATGAAATAACGCAGCATTGCTTCGGTGACGACGAAGTCCGCGATCACACCATCGCGCATGGGCCGCGCCACCTCAATGCTCTCCGGCGTGCGTCCGAGCATGTCGTACGCTTCGTGGCCGACGGCAACCATTTTGTTATCACGCAGGCGAATCGCTACCACCGACGGCTCGTGCATGACGATTCCGCGGCCCTTTACGTGCACGAGCACGTTGACCGTACCCAGATCGATTCCAATGTGCTTCTCGAACATTGCTGTGCTGCGGTGTTAGCCCGCACCCCCATCGTTATCCGTGGCTGGTCACCCCTCAACTTGGCGAGCCGCAAGAATTATACCAGTGTAGGCGTCGTTCATGCCAAAGCTAGCGACGCCTCATTATGTGAAGACAATCCACGGTTCTTTGCGTCGATCCAAGCCGCCGGAAAGATGCGATCTGCAAATTCAAAAAAAGACCGGGCGCCCGGCTTCGGGCTCCCGATCCACTTCACCGATAACGGATGCCACGTGCGGGCAGACCAGGACTCCTATGATTGATCCAGATGCGGATTGCGCTGCGCGGACCGCCTGCGCCCTGCGACGCGAATGCGCCAGGTGCTTTTCTTGAGCGCCTCGACCATTTCAATGCGCCGCTCTGGGGGCGGGCTGCTTTCCAGCAACTGTCGTGCCCTCTCCCGAGCCACCTCTGCCCGTTCGATATCGATCTCTTCGAAATGCTCGGCAGCTTCAGCCAGGATCGTGACCTTGTCCGGCCGCACCTCGACCACACCGCCGCTCACCGCAATATATTCCGTCTGATCGCCCTTACGAATGACGATTTCACCGATTTCGAGCGTCGATAAGAGAGGTGCATGCCCTTCCAGGATGCCCATCTGCCCGTCGGTACCGGGCAAAAGCACCGCATCCACCTGGTCGTGGTAGAGTTCCCGGTCCCGTGTGACGATCTCAACGAAAATCGGCATCGTGTCAGTCTCCCGAGCGCATCCGCTCCGCAGCTTCCACCGCCTCCTCGATCGTGCCCACCATGTAGAATGCGGCCTCGGGCAGGTGATCATGCTTGCCATCCAGAATTTCGCCAAAGCCACGTACCGTGTCTTCGATGGGTACGAAGCGTCCTTGACGGCCCGTGAACTGCTCGGCAACAAACATAGGCTGGGTAAGGAAACGCTGCATCTTTCGTGCGCGGGCGACGGTCATCTTGTCATCTTCGCTCAGTTCTTCAACGCCCAGAATGGCGATGATGTCCTGCAAGTCTCGATAGCGCTGAATAGTCTGCTGAACCCGGCGAGCCACGTTGTAATGTTCCTCGCCCACGATCAACGGATCCAGAATTCGACTTGTGGAGCCAAGGGGGTCCACCGCCGGATACAGGCCCTGGTCTGCCAACGAACGTTGAAGCGTCGTGGTGGCGTCGAGGTGCGCGAACGTGGTCGCCGGCGCCGGGTCGGTGTAGTCGTCCGCAGGGACATAAACCGCCTGCATGGACGTGATAGCACCCGTGCGCGTTGACGTGATGCGCTCCTGCAGATCGCCCATGTCCGTACCGAGCGTTGGCGCGTACCCCACCGCGCTTGGCAAGCGTCCCAACAAGGAAGAAACTTCCGAGCCTGCCTGAACAAATCGGAAGATGTTGTCGATGAAGAGCAGCACATCGCGCCCCTCATCGCGGAAATACTCGGCCATGGTCACGCCGGTCAGACCGACGCGCAAGCGGGCGCCGGGCGGCTCATTCATCTGGCCGAATACCATGACCGTGGAGCTGATCACGCCCGAATCGATCATCTCTCTCATCAAATCGTTGCCTTCTCGGCTGCGCTCACCTACGCCTGCGAACACCGAGTACCCACTGTGGAATTCGGCAACGTTGTGGATCAGCTCCTGGATGATGACCGTCTTGCCCACGCCGGCGCCGCCGAAGATGCCCGTCTTGCCGCCACGCGTAAAGGGCGCAATCAGGTCGATCACCTTCACGCCTGTCTCGAAGACCTCTGCCTGAGTGCTCTGATCTTCGAAAGTCGGTGGGCGTCGATGGATGGGCGCATGCTGCTCCGAGTCGACCGGGCCCTTATTGTCGATGGGATCACCGGTGACGTTGAACAGCCGGCCAAGTGTCGCCGGACCGACCGGCACGATAATGGGCTCTCCATTCGAGACAGCTTTCATTCCTCGGCGCACGCCGTCGGTGCTGCCCATGGAGACCGCACGCACCACGTTGTCGCCAAGATGCTGCTCTACCTCGAACGTCTGTAACGTGCCATCGGCCATGTTGACCGTCACCGCGTCATAGATCTCCGGCAATTCCCCCTCGGGAAAAAGGAAATCTACCACGGGTCCGATCACGCTTTGGACTGTGCCAACCAGCTCGTCAGGCAATTCGGGCCTCCTCGCAAATTCTCAATTCCGCTGCAATAGAGTTCATATTCGTCAGATTCACACGGTCGCCTACATCGGCGTCCAACCTAAGCCGCAACCTGCGCAACACTGCCGCCGATAATGTCCATCAACTCGTTTGTAATGGCCTCTTGCCGGGCCTTGTTGTACGTCAGAGTCAGGCTGTCAATGAGTTCATTGGCCGCGTCTGTGGCCGCGTGCATCGCGACCATGCGCGCGGAATGCTCGCTGGCAATGGACTCATAGATGGCCTGCATGACCTGCACTTCGATGAAACCGTACAGTGTCTGATTCAGTACTGCTTCCGGCGACGGCTCGAAGAGGTACGAAGGCGGCAAGTTATCAACCGTCGGCTTGGCTGGTTCAATTGGAAGCAGCGTCTGTACCACCGGCTCCTGCAGCACCGTATTGACGAATTTCGTGTACACCATCACGACCTCGTCGAACTGTCCGTCGGTGAAATCCTCCACCAATATGCGCGTAATAGGATCGATATCGTAAGATCTTGGGCTGTCAGGGATCCCAGTGAAGTCGGCACGGATGATGGGGTCGTAGCGCAAGAACCAATTCCGGCCCTTTCTGCCGACTGATACTGCCTCCACCTCAACGCCTTCATCGCGACGTTCGCGAATATAGGTCGCAGCTCGCCGAATCACGTTGGCGTTGAAGCCGCCGGCCAAGCCTCGGTCCGCCGTGATCAACAGCACCAGGACGCGCTGTACCGGACGCACCTGAATCAGTGTATTCAGTTCGCTCTCCAGGTGCGGAATCCGTGCAATGTAAGTCAGCACCTCGGCCGCCGCCTCGGCATATGGCCGCGTTGCCATCACCTGGTCTTGCGCCTTTCGCATTTTCGCCGCAGAGACGGCCTCCATCGCCTTCGTCACTTGGGCGATGTTAGTCACCGACCGTATTCGTCTACGGATATCTCGTGTGCTAGGCAAAGGTTGTCACCTCGCTTGACGTTTGGGCCGCAGCACTATACGGATACCGAATGCTGCGGAGCAACCCAGGTCTTGTTGAATTCCGCCAAAGCCAAGCGCAGCGTCTCTTCGGTGCCCTCGGTCAGATCACGCGTACGCATAATCGCCTGACCAATCTCAGGATTGTTGGCGGCCAGGTAAGCGTGTGCATCCTTTTCCCAAACCTTCACGGCTGACACCGGAACCTGGTCAAGGAATCCGTGACCTACCGCCCACAGGCTCACAACCATTTCATCCAGTGCGAGCGGTTGGTACTGAGGTTGCTTGAGCATTTCCTGCATTCTGCGCCCGCGCTCCAACTGGCGCTGCGTGGCGGCGTCGAGGTCACTGCCAAACTGGGCAAAAGCGGCCAGTTCTCGAAACTGGCTTAGTTCCAACTTCAGCTGTCCGGCCACCTTTTTCATGGCCTTGGTCTGAGCCGAACCACCTACGCGGCTCACGGAAGTACCGACATTTAAGGCTGGTCGGACACCGGCATAGAAGAGATCGGTTTCGAGTGCGAGCTGCCCATCCGTAATAGAAATGACGTTGGTGGGAATGTAGGCGGATAGGTCGCCGGCCTGCGTTTCAATGATGGGCAATGCGGTCAAGCTGCCCCCGCCCTCGTCGTCGGCAAGACGCGCTGCCCGTTCCAACAGCCGGCTGTGCAGATAAAAGACGTCGCCAGGATAAG
Organism: Caldilineaceae bacterium; assembly: GCA_046259705.1. GTDB lineage: Bacteria > Chloroflexota > Anaerolineae > Caldilineales > Caldilineaceae > JASGTU01. The sequence goes on along the minus strand of JBJYXA010000175.1, from coordinate 41,397 downwards.
CTTCTCGTCCGGGCGGCCGCCGCAGCAATAGAGACACCTGCCGGTACGCTTGTGCATGTTTGGAAAGGTCGTCGTACACGATCAGCGCGTCGCGGCCCTGTTCCATAAATTCCTCGCCCATGGCGCAGCCTGCAAAGGGCGCCAAGTACTGTAAGGCTGCCGGGTCTGCCGCTGATGCACTGACGACGATGGTGTGCTGCATGGCGCCATATTTCTCCAAAGTCGCAACTACCTGAGCGACGCTGGATTGTTTCTGGCCAATCGCCACGTAGATACAAATCAAATCTTTGCCCGTCTGGTTTATGATGGTGTCGATCGCTACAGCAGTCTTGCCCGTCTGCCTGTCGCCAATGATGAGTTCGCGCTGACCGCGCCCAATGGGGATCAAAGCATCGATGGCCGTGATACCCGTCTGCACGGGGGCATTCACGGGCTGGCGCTTGATCACGCCCGGCGCAATACGCTCTACGTTGCGATAGGCGTCCGTATTGATCGGGCCTTTGCCGTCCAAAGGATGCCCGACGGCGCTTACCACCCGGCCGATCAATTCATCACCCACGGGCACCGAGGCAATGCGCCCTGTGCTCTGCACCAGGTCACCTTCTTCGATGCCCTGGTAGTCACCCATGATGATGATACCGACTGAGTCTGGATTCAGGTTCAGTGCAATGCCCAAAACGCCGTTCTTGCTAAACTCCAACAACTCACCGGCCATTGCACCGCGCAAACCGGAAACTCGCGCGATTCCGTCGCCGATCTCCACTACCTCGCCCACATCCACCTGACTCGCGGATGGTTCAAAGTTCAATATCTGCTGCTTTAGTAGAGTCGTGAGATCTTTTGTCTGCACAGCCACTCGCGCTTTCCTCCTGATCGGTCAGCGGACCAATCACTGCCAACATTGTTACGTTCTCAGGGCCGGTGCACGCACCTATCGCAGTGTCACACCGACTTTCGGATTTCGGATCGTGTTATAACCTTGCACCGCTGCAACGAATCATCGGACCGCGAAAAATCGTGTCTATCGAATAATCGACGAAACGGATTCTCGCAAGGCAGTCAAGCGACTTGCCACAGACGTGTCGATCAGCCGATCACCGACACGTACGCGCAACCCGCCCATGAGAGATGGATCCACGCTAAAGCTGAACATTAGGTCGCGACCGAACTCCTCCGCCAGCTTCTTGCGCAATGCATCTTTCTCCTGTTCCGTAAGCTCCACGGCACTTGTCACCTCGGCCCGCGTCGGCTGGCGCTGGTCCGTTGCCACGGCTGCTAGCGCCCCAGGCAATTCTGGCAACAAATCCAGGTCTTCCTCCTGGAGCAAGAGATTGAGGAGGTTCACGAATTCCGGCGGGGCGCCCTCCGGGATCACAGTCGCCAATTCGTTTTGGCGCTCCGCAAAGGGGCGACTCCCATCCATCAATCGCGAATACAACTCCTGGTCCTCGCCGATCGCGTTAAGCACCTCTTCAAACGTCGTCCGCCATCGCTCGATCAGCGCTTGGAACGCGGCCCGAGCGTACTGCGCGGCCTTTGCGCTCCTGTCGGTCATGACGCGCTGCCCTCACTGAAGTTGGTCAAGAATTCCTCAACGAAGCGCTCCTGTTCAGTGCGGTCTGCCAATTCGCGCCCCAGCACCTGTTCGGTCGCCAAGATCGCGAGTTCTGCAATGTCCTTGTTGGCATCCGCCAGCGCTGCGGCCACCTGTCTTTGGGCGTCCTCATGCGCCTTCATGCGGATTTCCGTCGCATCCTCGTCGGCCCGAGTCCTAACCTCTTGAGCGATGCGTTCCGCGTCCCGCGATGCCTGGGCGCGGATCTCCTGGGCTTCACGCCGCGCCGCTTCGATCAGCTGCGCCTTCTCAAGTTCGGCTTCCTGCGCCGAAGCCGAAACCCTTTCTGCATCCTTCATGCTCATGGCAATGCGCTCTTTGCGCTGGTCGAGCATTCTCATTACCGGGCCGTACAATACCAGGCGCAGGACGACCATCAGAAGTAAGAAATTCACTATCTGAGAAACCAGTAGGCCGACTGAAATGCCTAGTTGATCCAAGATTAGCCTCCCATCGATGGTAGACGCACGCCGCAACTGCCACACAGCGCGGATGCGCAGACATTCATAGCCCTGTGTCTAGATGAACAGCACCAACAAAGCGATAACCAGGGCAAAAATACCCATCGACTCTGCGAAAGCAATGGCCAGAATCATGTTTGTCTGAATCGTGTTGGTCACTTCGGGATTGCGACCCATCGCCTGCATGGCCCCGTTACCGACAAGTCCAATACCTATGCCTGGGCCGATCGTCCCCAAACCGATGGCAAGTGCGGCGCCTATCTTAATCGCGGCATCAAGATCCATATCCTAGCTCTCCTTAATAAGTCTTACTAAAATCTGTAATTCGGCATCGCATCCGGCAAGACCCGGCGCAGTTGTTCGACTGGCCGCCTTTAGGCCATGCCTATGGTTCACTAGTGGTCGTGCTCGTGGCTCATAGTAGCCATGGAGAAGAACACAAGCGCCAACATCATAAACACCAGGGCTTGTACAAACCCAACAAAAACTTCCAGGATGAAAAACGGAACGGGCAATACGTATGCAATCAGAAATGCCATTGTCATCAGCACAATCTCGCCCGCAAAGATATTACCAAAGAGACGGAAGCCAAATGCTATCAAGCGTGAAAACTCGCTCAGTAACTCGAGAATGCCCACGAAGGCCGAAATGAGCTTCATTCCGATATTCGGCCCCTTGAACTGGAAGAACTTCCGGAAATAGCCCAGTCCCAGGGCTGAGATGCCCCACACCTGCACCATTACCATTGTGATCAGGGCCAATGCAAAAGTAGTATTAAGATCTGCGGTTGGCGGTCGGAATAGAGACACCTCTTTGCCGTGCCCTTCTTCAGCCGCCTCGGCATCGACAAGAACCAACTTCCCATCGCTCATGGCCAATTGGTTATTGTAGCTGGCCGCATGCTCTTCTGGCACGGCTTCCTGATGAATAATGATGCTGCCTATCCCCGGAAGCACATCAACCCAGTTGGAAACGATCACAAAAATGAATATAGTTACCACCCAAGGGAAGTATTTCCGCGCATCTCGCCCGGCCACGCTCTCGCTCATTCCGTAAAGATATTCCAACACCATCTCAACGAAGCTCTGCCAGCGACCTGGCACTTCCTTCATGCCGATTGTGGCAAGCAGGGCGAGAACGATGATGACTATATCGACAATCAGCGTGGTGAGCAGACTATTGGTGATCCACCCACCGGGGACGAGCGGCTGACCGGATAGCGCCACGTGTGGCGGAGCCACCGCTAATCCAGGAACCAAATAGTTGGCGACGACCCCCATAATCAGTAGTAATACAACACCGCCCCACGATGCCGCGCTGCGCGGATGATTCTGTACCCAGTTCGTTATGTCGTTCCACAGGGCGACGAAGATGTTCGTGTCCTCGTCGCTAGTGCTCATCTCAGAATCAGCTACGGCTACCTGGGAAGTACCCTGGCCATCTTGTTGCAGCGGTTCCATACTTGCTTACCCCTTCGGCAAGTGGAGTGTCTTGTTGGAAATCGTCGAAATGACAGCGAAGCCTACATCTGCGACCAAGCATTGGACCATTGACATCACTTGCTTTGTCCTAGGTCGGATTCCTTGCGCTGTCGTTGTTTAGGTCGTAATCGATACCGTCGTCAGTCTCGTCGTCTATTTCGAGATTTTCGATAGGTGTTTCCGGCGCAACCTCATCGATAACCTTCTTTAGTTCCTGCAACGAAGCGCGCATCACTAGAATACCCGCGATCGGAAACGCAAAGCATGCTACTAGAAGGGTACCGTATGGCCACGTGTTCGCCACAACATCAAACACGATGGCAAGCATGCAAGGTAGCACCAACGCAAAGAACATCCATTTGCTGAGGCGCCAGACACTGATGCGCGGCTGATCGCCTCCCGTCCGCTTCGTGCTGTCTTGCACCATTTCAGATGCTACGTACCCGCGTCACGCCGGAGTAATACCGACAGTCCAACTAGTCATTCCTGCTTAAATGTACGGCGATTATAGCAGCGCGCTTTCGCATCGCGCAAATTCCTACCCGATTTTGGACACTTTACGATCGTCCGCCCATTTGGGGTCTCTCCAAGGTGAATGGAACACGCGCGGGCTGGGCTGTGCGTTGCAAATTCGTGTCGTGGTTGGGTAAACTTATCCGAAGCAGTCGTCAAGCGGTGCAAGGAGGAACTTATCAAAGCACATAACCACACATTTACCCAGCATCTTCCCATCGCCGGCTCCGGCTCCGACCATATGCTCTACTTGCAAGAGCTCTGGCGCGGTGCGTGGGTCATCTTTCGCAAACACATGCGAAAGTTTCGGTCCAACTCCATGGAGATCGGCGGCACGCTGGGTTTCCCGTTGTTGTTTGTCGGCATCTTTGCCTTTGGGATGCAGAATGTGGTCGACCCTTCGGCGCTCGAGGGCGCCAGCTATTTGGCGTTCATCACCCCCGGTATCATCGCACTCACAGCGCTGAGCGGCGCTGTCAACAGCGGCATGACGCTGTTGGAGGAGAAAATCCGGGGCATACTCAAAGAGTATTTTGTCGCGCCGATTCCGCGCCTCAGCATCCTATTTGCCTCGTCTGCCAGTGGCCTAGTCAAAACACTGCTCCAGTCGCTGATCATCCTGGGCGTTGCGATGCTGTTCGGTGCTCACCTGAAGTTTAGTCTGCCGGGATTCATGGCCGCATTCATTGTCCTGCTGCTCTACGTCGTTGGTTTCGTGGGGCTAAGCAACGGTATCGCCGTGCGCAGCAGTTCGGTTGGCGGCTATCACACGCTTGTCTTCTTACTCAATCTGCCGCTCCTGTTCCTTAGCAATGCGCTATATCCGCTCAGTGCGATGCCGGCCTGGATGCGGGTGCTGGCGTATCTGAATCCTACAACTTACGCCGTCGCCGGCATGAGGTGGGGACTGTACGCCATGGGATCCGTTCCCATCATGTTATGTGTTGCAGTACTTCTGATCTTCGCCGTACTGTGCAGCTGGTACGGTCTACGCAGCTTTCGCAGTGTCCTTCAGCACACATAGAATGCGCTATGTCACGCCCATCTCTACTATGGTCAAACAGTGGCCACTTCAAACCGAAGTACACACCATGACACAGGAAATTCACCGTGGCCGAATACACATGGTCTGCCGAGAATCTGATTAAGTATCCTCTCATCAGCGCCGTTGCCGTCTCACCGAATGGTGACCAGGTCGCATACACGGTACGCGTGGCACATATGACGGATGATGCAAGCGAGTTCCGCCATGAACTGTGGCTCGCCGACGTTGCCGGCGAAGATGAACCCAGAATCCTTGCTTTTGGTGAATCAGCCGAACAGCCTCGCTGGAGCCCGGACGGCACACGCATCGCGTTCTTGCGCAAGCGTGGGCCGGACAAGCGCATGGGCCTGTTCGTCATTTCCGCCACGGGCGGGGAGGCCTGGGCGGTAACGGAGGCCAAGCCGAGCCACACGGACGTAGCAGCCTTCCGCTGGAGCCCGGACGGCGAGCGAATCGCTTTCCTCGCTCCGCCACTGGATGCCGATAAACAGAAACGTCTGGCTGCTCGCGACGATACGGTGCACTGGCGCGTCGACGACGATCGGGCGCAGATCTATGTTGCGCCCGTTACGGGACCACAGGAGAATCCGGTTGCACCGGATCAGCGCACATTCGCTCAACGGCACGTAACCGCGCTGGCGTGGAGTCCGGACGGCGATACCATCGCCTTTACGCACCAGTCCACTTCGAACCCCAACAGCTGGCGAGATCTGTTGCTGGCCACCGTTCCGGCAAACGGAGACGCAAGTGTACGCGAATTCGGCCCCGTGGCGAATCGAGAAGATGCACCATCCTGGTCACCTGATGGCAAATCGATTGCTTGTCTAGCCGGGCCGGAGCCGAACGTCTGGCCGTACGCAGGCGGCGTCGCCGTTTTCTCGGTAGCGGATGGAACACGCCGGGACTTGGCCCCTGTGTCCGACGAGGAACCCATTCTCTTGGGCTGGGACGCAGACGGCACAGGCGTGTACGTCGTGAATCAGACCGGCATCTCGACCGAGATCGACTATGTGCCTGCAGACGGTAGCACAGCCGTTGCCGTTTGCGCACCCGAGAAGCTGATCACCGCCGTGGATGTCAACGCGCAGGGCGCGGCAGCCCTCGTCTTGGAAAACTTCGACCAGCGGCAGACCGTATATACAGGGGATTTCTCAGGCAGCGCCGTGACTGAACTAACAAGGGTGTGCGCTCCGATTTCCGACTATCCTTCCGGTCCGCTGCCGCAGGTGAAGCTAGTCTCATGGCAAACGGCCGATAAGTTGGACATCGACGGTATCCTCTACCTTCCCGAAGGCTACGATCAGACGAGCGACGGAGCGATCCCACTTCTGCTGCACGTGCACGGAGGGCCGTCGTCCGTTTTCCAACGCCAGTTCTCAGCAACACCTTACTACTACACCCCAGCCGCTCTGTGCGAACGCGGGATAGCCGTTTTGCGCTGCAATCCGCGCGGCAGCGGCGGTTATGGAAAAGAATTCCGCTTTGCAAACAAACGTGACTGGGGCGGGAAAGATTACGGCGATCTACAGCAAGGCGTCGATACCGTGATCGAGACGGGCATCGCAGACCCGGATCGGCTCGGTGTTGCAGGGTGGAGCTACGGCGGATTCATGACAAGCTGGACGATCACACAGACTGACCGATTCAAGGCCGCGTCCATCGGCGCCGCCGTGACGAATCTGGCCACCTTCTGCGCGACGGCGGATATCACAGACTTCATCCCGGACTACTTTGGCGGCGAAGCATGGGAGATCCCGGAGATCTATCGGGAGCGCTCCCCCATAACGTATGTCGCCCAGGCGAACACGCCATCGATTGTCCAGCACGGCGGCGCGGACCAGCGCGTCCCCTTGGAACAGGGTCTGCAGTATTTCAACGCGCTACAGCGGCGTGGCGTGCCTGTGGATATGTACATCTACCCGCGCCAGGGTCACGCTATCAACGAACCGCGCCTGCTTGCCGACGCAATTCGGCGGAATTTGGAGTGGTTCACCAAAATGCTGGTCGACACTGAATCCGCATGAGCACGGATGTTGCCCGGCAGCGTGTTTGTGTCCTCGGGCTACATCTGATCGCCTTGGGATTGCTGGCGCTCCAGGTCTATGTGCGCCGGTATCCGCCGACGACAACGGCTATCCCTGAACCAAATTCGCCGGAGGCCCACTGGTGGGGCCTCTGGCCGATTACTTACCTGCCCGACTGGATGTTCGCTGTGGGTGCGGGCGCGATTGTCCTGCTCGTAGCAATCCTCTGGTGGCGGGAACTCACCACCGGCTCGGAAACGATCCAAATGCACGGCCCGGTGCAGCGCGCATGGAGCGGATATGTTCTCGGCGCCATCGCTGTGCTGCTTGTCGTCGCCTTCTTTGCCTTTCCGATTGTCCACACGCGCTGGGGCGACGCTTATATTCTGTCAAAATCGATTGCCTGGCCCGACCTAGACCTGCGACTGACCAGGTCATGGCAGGCGCCGCTCGACGTTTATCTGCACAGTACTCTGTGGCAGACGCTCGGGGAAGGGCTCGCTTGGCAAGACGCGACTCCCGTCTACCGTTTACTCAGTCCCTTGGCGGGCGCACTGTATCTAGGCGCTCTGCTGATCCTAAGCGGCAACCGTCGCCTAGCACCCAATTGGCTCACCTTTGCGCTGCTCGCTAGCCTTGGTGTGATTCAACTCTTCTTCGGATATATCGAAAACTACAGCTTCGCCGCCGCCGCAGTCCTCGTCTACATGTGGCTTGGCATCAACGTAGCGCAACAGAGACGGCCGCTATGGACCGCCGCCAGCGCACTCGCATTTGCCAACGCCCTACATCCCAGCACGCTCGTATTGGGACCCAGCCTGCTCTATCTCGGATGGCTGGATGTGCGCCGAGCGCGGGCCCCCGGAAACAAACCTGCCCTTTATGACGTCATTAGGACCGGTACCGAGATCGTCGCACCTGTGGCGGTCGTGTACGGGGTCACATGGATCATGATGGAAACTGGCGGGCATGGGCTGAGCGCCCTTTTTTCCAATGACAGACCCGGCGGCGGAGATGCACGCTGGCTTGTCCCCCTGCGAGAGGCCACGACAGAGTGGGAGCACTACACCTTGTTCAGCTGGCCGCATGTGCGCGATTTCCTCAACGAACAATGGCTCATCGCCCCGGTTGTGCTGCCTAGCCTGATCTTCGTCGGTGTGGCGCAGCTACTGCGGCGAGATACGACCGGCAGCGCCAAAAAAGGCAAGGATATTACGCCACCGTATCTGATGCCGGATCGGCTGCTCGTCTGGTTTTTGGTCATCGCAACGGGTTTCTACTTGTTATTCGTTTGGATGTGGAACCCGGACTACGGCGGTCAGCGCGACTGGGACCTTTTTAGTCTCGTTGCGGTTCCGGAATCATTGTTGCTGGTCTATGCTCTCACGCGATCGCTGGCCCCTTGGCGCTATCTGGCATTCGGCGCGGCGCCGTTGATCGCGGTCCAGGTGCTGCACACGGCGGCCTGGATCTATCAGAACACGTTGCCGTGGCAATGGCCGTAGCCGATTGCACAGCGCTTTCAACCCAACCCATCCCTGCCTTGTAACCAATGGACTATTTTGATCTGCAAGAACCGCGACCCGCGGCGCCACAAACCGGGCGTCGATTTCTGGCCGGATTGTTGAGCGGCATGCTTGGCTTCCTGGTATTGATGCTCGTCGGCGCCGGCGTGGCTGCTGTTGCGTATGCCGTGATCGCAGCCAGTCTGCCATCGCCGGCAGAACTTGCCAGCCGCGCAAGCACATTCCAGACGACGCGTATTCTGGATCGGGAAGGCAACCTTCTCAACGAAACTTTGGATCCGAACGCCGGCCGGCGTACCGCTGTCTCCCTACAGGACATCTCGCCCTACCTGCGGCAGGCTACTATCGCGACCGAGGACGCCAACTTCTACGAACATGGCGGTGTGGACCCATTTGCCATCATTCGCTCCCTGTATTACGCACTGACTGAAGGCGACGTCGTCTCGGGCGCTTCCACCATTCCGCAGCAGCTCGTGAAGCGCGTCTACCTCACGCCGGAAGCCACCGTGCAACGAAAGGTGAAGGAAGCCATCCTTTCGTCCGAGGTCAGCCGGCGGTACGACAAAGACACGATTCTTGAAATGTATTTGAACGAGGTCTACTACGGCAACTTGGCGTACGGGGCATATGCGGCCGCTCAGACCTACTTCAGCAAGACGCCGCAGGAACTCAGTTTGGCCGAAGCTGCGCTCCTTGCCGGCCTGCCCCAGCTACCCGCGTACTACGACCCATATACGCACCCTGATCGGGCAAAGGAACGCCAAGCTGTGGTGCTTGGCCTGATGGTGGAAAACGGCTACATCACGCCCACGGAGGCAGACGCCGCGTGGCTGGAACCGCTCGCGTACACGCCTCAGCACTTCGATTTGGAAGCGCCGCATTTTACGCTGTACGTCCGCCAACAGCTAGAGCAGTTGTACGGCCCGGACGCGCTGTACAAGACGGGACTCAATGTCACTACAACGCTGGATCCGGAGATGCAACAGGCTGCGGAGAGCATCGTCGCCAAACATGTGGCCGCACTTGCCGGTAACAATGCGTCCAACGGCGCACTGGTCGCCATTCGCCCGGACACGGGTGAGCTGCTGGCGCTGGTGGGCAGTGCGGATTTCAATAACGTGGAAATCGACGGCCAGGTCAATATGGCGATGGCGCCACGGCAGCCCGGCAGCTCCATCAAGCCCTTGGTCTACCTTGCTGCGTTCGAACAGCCCGACAAAGCACCCAGCGAGCGCTGGACACCCGGCACGCTGATTGCCGATATCGAAGAACGTTTTCCCGACGGCGCAAATCCGCCCTACGTACCGACCAACTACGATGGTCGCGAACACGGCATGGTGACCGTGCGAACCGCGCTTGCCAACAGCTATAACATTCCAGCCGTGCGCGCCACCCAACAGATTGGTATATCTGCGCTGCTCTCATTGGCGCAGCGGCTGGGCATCACTACCCTAAACAGAAGCGACTACGGACTGAGCCTCGGGCTTGGCGCGGGCGAGATCCCCCTGATCGAGTTGACGGCCGCCTATGCTACGCTTGCGAACCAGGGCAGGCGAACGATGCCGGCCTCCATTCTGAAGATCACGGATTCACAAGACGATGTGCTCTGCGAGTTTGGAACAGATCGGCCGTGCGAACCCATCGTGACCCCGGGCCAACAAGTAGTTAACCCCGTCGACGCCTTCCTGATCACCGATATACTCAGTGACAACGAGGCGAGAACCGCTGCTTTTGGTCCCAACTCCGTCCTGCAACTGGATCGGCCCGCCGCCGTCAAGACAGGAACCACGAATGACATCCGCGATAACCTGACCGTAGGGTTCACACCCCAGCTTGTGACCGGGGTTTGGGTAGGTAATGCGGACAACTCGCAAATGTATGATGTGTCAGGGGTGAGCGGAGCCGGACCCATATGGCATGACTTCATGAGCCAGGCACTGGCCGATGAACCCGCACTGCAATTTCCGGTACCGGATGGTGTAACCCGGTTTGAGATTTGTGCTGACACGGGCGCCCTCTTCGGCGAGGCCTGTCCCGAATCCCGATACTACTATTTCGCTAACGACCGGCCACCGGTATCGTCTGAGCACGACCTATACCAAATCATACGCCTCGATAAGGAAACTGGCCGTCTTGCCACGGAGTTTACGCCTGAAGGGGCCGTCGAGGAGAAGATCTTCAAGGTCTATCCCGAGGCATATCGCGAGTGGGCCGAGCAACACGGCATTCCGCAGCCACCCATCGATGAAAGCGATACTTTTACCTTCGGGCCGGAACTCTCAATCCGACAGCCGGCCGAAGGTGAGATCGTCAGCGGCGTCGTGCAAGTCTATGGCACGGCCAATGCGCCGGCATTTGCCAACTACGAATTGCAGTACGGCGTCAGCCACGACCCTGGCGCCTTCAGCGCCGCTATCAGCGGCCCGTACGGCGCACCTGTACTCGATGGGCTGCTAGGGGAATGGGATACGCGAACACTGCAAGCAGGGCCGCATACACTACGACTCGTCGTTCGCGACACGTACGGGAGTGAATACGAGAAGCGAGTGCGCGTATTCGTGGAAGAGCCCACGCCGACACCGCTGCCCACGGCAACCTGGACGATGATGCCGCCTACGGCAACCTGGACCGAAGTACCGCCACCCACGCCAATCCCGTCGTCGACGCCCGTCCCGACATCCGAACCGACGGCTACTGTCACACAAGAGCCGTCTCCCACGGTTACGACGCCGCCGGTGGAGGCGACGGAGACGCCAATACCTACGGATACGCCGCTTCCGTCGCCATCGGCCACACCGACTGCAACCATAGCACCTACCGAGGAGCCGGCGCTGACATCGACGCCTTCGGAGACGGCAACGCCGGTGTCTCCGCCACCGGCGACTGACACGCCTGCGCCAGAAACCGGCACCACCGAGCCGGCCGGAGAAACGCCGCCCGAACCGGTGGAGCCTCCTACAGGCCCGCCTGCGCAACCGCCCGGCGCGGAAGGTAGCCCGACGCCGAGCGAGAACAACCCGCCCGGCGGCTAGGTTGAGCCGAGCAACTGGTCAGGCCTGGGACTGGGCCGCCGCACGACAACCACGAAGCGAAGTTGTTCGCCGGATCTGTCCCGTGGTTCTATGGTGAATTCCTGCTCCGTTATGAATCCTGCCCGTCCAAATAGGCGGAGACTTCGGCCATTGAAAGCGGCAATGGTCGCGCGAAATATCATTTTGTCAGCGTCTATTCCGGCGTACCTTGTGCGTGCAGCATTCTGCATGACAGCGCCCAAGAACGATGAACCGAGACCGCACCCAACCAGGTCGGGCCGCAATCCGAGCCCAATGTCTACAGCGCCTTCGCTGTAGTCCCCGCCGGGCACCTGCGCATCGGCGCCGTAGCAGCAGAATCCGGTTAGTGCAAGTTCGTCGTGCCACACGGCGTAGTACGCATAGTCCGGATTCAGAAAAGAGCGAACTGTGTCGTCGAAGTGTTCGGCGTCTGCGTTGTAAGCGGCGTAATCCCCCACGTACTCCCAACTCGCGACTTCGCGCGCCTCAGATTCATTCATACGCGTTAGCGTGAGTTCGTCGGGCAAAATCTCACTATGCCTTCGCGAGTATTGCATCGATAATGCCCCGATATCCGTTTGCGGCAGAAAGCAGATCCGCGACCATCAGCCGCTCGTCAATCATATGCGCGTCACTCTCCTCACCCGGACCAAAGCCAATCGTCGGCACACCCGCCACACCGGCACTGTAAGCGGCATTCGTGCAGAAGCGGTATGCGCGCAACGCGGGGTCCAAACCCGACGCGCGGAGACCTTCCAGTGCCCGCTGCACCAACCAATGGTCCTCGTCCAGCAACCACGCAGGCAGAAATTTCTCGAGCCGCATGGTCTCGCCGGTGTACGTCTGATACTCACCAAGGCCAATCGTCGCCTTCAATTTCATACCCGCTACCGCGGGCAACGAGGTGATAGCGTCAAGCACTTCGCCGGCCGTCTCGCCGGGAAGAAGCCGCCGGTCATAAGTTGCGCGACAGATACTGGGTATTACCGAATTTCCCGGATACGGGTCGGATATGATATCGGTGAGCGCCAAGACGGCAGGTCCCATAAAGTCATCCTCGGGCAACTCAATACCTTGGATGGCCAGGATCGCCTCCGCCATGTCCAGTACTGCATTGTGCCCAAGGTGTGGCGCCGATGAGTGCGAAGGGATGCCCGCCGTTTGCAGATGAATTTCGGCACGACCGCGGCCGCCTCTGCTAAGGTTCAGATTGGTCGATTCGCCGATGATAACACAATCCGGATTCTCCCGATCCATCACCGCATGCAGCGCGACGCCTTCGAGCACCTCCTCCATGGTCGACGCGCTCACCACGACCCGTCCATGGACGGCGCTGCGTTCCAAGCCGGCAGCGGCGTGAACGAAGGCAGCAAGAGCACCCTTCATATCTGCGCTGCCGCGTCCATGGATGGCCCCCGCGTCCAGGTCACCGCTGAATGGGTCCCGTTGCCAAGGCACTGCAGAGGTGACGCCGACCGTATCAGTATGGCCGTCGAAAAGTAGCGTCTTGCCCGGATTTGCGCCTTCAATCGTGCCTATCACCGTACCGTAGTTGTCTACATAGACGTGGTCGTACCCAAGGCCCCGCATTTGCTCCGACACTCGTTCCGCAACCGCGTCCTCCTCACCGCTAAGGCTTGGCAGCCGAACAAGGTCCTGGACAAATGCTATGAGTGAATTCTGATCAAGATCCGTCAGGTTCGAAGATGACGAGTTCATTCGATTCTCCGCTTCCAGCAGTCTAGCTCAATGCCAAGCTGGGGTGGTTAGGTGCGCCTGGCATACCGTTTGACTTCCCGCCGGGCGCAAATTAGGGTCTTCTTGTGGCAGTTTACATCGACCAATCGATGATGTACACTCTGTGCACGTTTCGGCCGGGTAGTTGCTTTTCGAAAGGGAGGCAGTGCTCCAGTGAGCCAAAGTCAGCCATATACGACCCCCGAACAAGTGAAGAACGCGCTGGGTGAGCAGCAATACATCGCCAGCGACGAAATCGCCACGACCGTGTACTTGAGCCAGCAGCTGGGCAAGCCGCTGCTTACGGAAGGCCCAGCCGGTGTCGGCAAGACCGAATTGGCCAAAGCAATCTCGGCGGCCACAGGGCGGCCGCTGATTCGCCTGCAATGCTATGAGGGCCTCGACGAGACGAAGGCTCTCTATGAGTGGGAATACGCCAAACAGATGCTGTATACGCAGCTTCTGCGAGACAAGTTGAACGAGACGCTGTCCGACGCTACTTCGCTCTCGGCTGCTGCCGACCGGCTGGCAGATGAAGAAGATGTGTTCTTTTCCATGCGTTTCCTGCTCAAGAGGCCGTTGCTGCAGGCTATCCTGAATGAGCAACCTACAGTGCTGCTAATCGACGAAATCGACCGCGCGGACGCAGAATTCGAGGCGTTTCTGCTCGAGGTGCTCAGCGATTTTCAAGTCAGCGTGCCGGAGTTGGGTACCTTGGCCGCAGTGCATAGACCCCTGGTATTGCTCACGAGCAACAACACGCGAGAGCTCAGCGAGGCGCTCAAACGCCGCTGCCTGTATCTGTTCATCGGTTATCCGACGCTAGAGCAAGAACTCGCAGTGGTACGCCTGAAAGTGCCCGGCCTCAACCCGAAGCTGGCCGCACAGGCGGTGGAACTGGTGCAGCGGCTGCGCGAGCTGGATCTACGCAAATCCCCCAGCATCAGTGAAACCCTCGATTGGGCTGCGTCCCTAGTGGCGCTCAACGCGGATCAACTTGACGCGGCGACGCTCGAAAACACCATGAGCGTGCTGCTAAAGCACGAAACCGACCTGCAGAAGGTGCGCCGGCGCATCGATGTCTCATCGCGCGGGATTAGTGTCGACCCCGACGACATGAGTCAGTTCAGGTGGCGTGACTAGACGGTTTTGACGTTTCCAAAGGGGCAATTACCCCGAATTTGGCGTGGAATGGTCACGTCCGGATAGCTCATCCCCGCTGTCGAAGTCGTTATGAATGATACCGTAGCGAGCGGCGCCCTTGTGCTTGATGTCGCTGCAATCGGTCGTGTAGCGTCAGGGGCGCGGCTCTGACGGTAGTTTGTTAGCGAGGTGACCCAATGGAAGAAAGGTTGGTTCGATTTATCACTGCCCTGCGATCAGGCGGCGTGCGTGTCAGCCTGGCCGAGAGTGAAGACGCCTTTCGCGCCGTCGAAAACCTAGGTGTGCAGCAACGCGACGCCTTCCGCCTTAGTCTGCGTGCAACACTGGTCAAGGACGCCGACGGACTTCCTGTCTTCGACGAACTCTTCCCGCTATTCTTTGACAGCGCAGACTCTCCTCCAATGATGGACATCACCGAGGATATGACGCCCGAAGAGGCGCAGATGCTCGCACAGGCGCTCCAGATGTTCAACAAGCAGTTGCGCCAGATGATGGAAAAGCTCTTGCGGGGCGAGCAGCTTTCACCCGAAGAGATGCAACGTCTTGGGCAAATGGTTGGGCTGAATCAGATGGACGATATGCGCTATCGCGACTGGATGGCTCGTCGCATGATGAAGGCTCTCCAGTTTGGCGAAGTGCGGGATGCGCTGCGCGAAATGATGGAACTGCTGCAGCAAATGGGCATGAATAGGGAGCGCATCGAACAGATGCGCGAATTGCTCAAGGCGAACCAGCAGGCCATGCAGGACCAACTGACACAGTTCGCCGGCCAGAGCATTGCGGAAAACATGAGCGAAGAGGGCCCGCGCGATGCTATCGATGATCTATTGGACCTGCCATTTGGCGCGCTATCCGACCGCGAGATGGACATCCTGCGCAAGGAGGTTACCCGGCTCGCCAACCGGCTGCGCAGTCGCATTGCCTTACGACAGAAACGGGCGAAATCCGGTCAGCTCGACGCCAAGGCGACGCTGCGCGCTAATTTGAAGTATGGCGGCGTGCCCATGGAGATCCACCACCGCGACCACCGGCTTAAGCCGAAACTGGTCATCATCTGCGACATTAGCACCTCCATGCGCTATTGCTCTGAGCTGATGCTGAGCCTGGTTTACGCGTTACAGGACTTAGTCACGAAGACGCATGCCTTTGCGTTCATCGACCACATGGAATACATCTCCCCCGATTTCGTGGGCAGGCAAGCTAAGGACGCCATCGCTGAGGTGCTCATTCGTATGCCGCCCGGCCACTATAGCACCGACTTAGGCTACAGCCTGGACAACTTCGCGCGCGGCTTCATGGACACGATCGATGGCCGCACTACCATTATTGTTGTGGGCGACGCGCGCAACAACTACAACGACCCAAGACTCGATCTTTTTCAGAAGATGGCCCGTCGTTGCCGGCGGATGATCTGGCTCAACCCGGAAGCGCCCATGTTGTGGGGATCCGGCGACAGCGACATGCTCGATTATGCACCGCTCTGCGATAACGTAACCGTAGCCGCTACGCTTGGAGAACTGACAACCGCCATCGACCAAATGATGTCGACGTAACGTATAAGCAAAACATGACAGAAACACTCGCACGCCTGTATAATGTCCGGCATCTTATAGCGGCGCAGCGGAATTAATCTAGAGCACGGAGGAGAGTCATTATGGCTATGCGGGCGGACTACATCTGGATGAATGGCGAGATCATCCCGTGGGACGAAGCACAAGTACACGTCTTCACCCATGCGCTGCACTACGGCAGCAGCGTCTTCGAAGGCATTCGCGCCTATGAATTGGAAGACGGCCCGGCCATTTTCCGCGGGCGCGAGCACTACGAGCGCCTGCTCTTCAGCTGCAAGGTTGCCCGCATCCCTTGCCCCCTGAACGTCGACGAATGGATGAAAGTGACAGCCGATGTGCTTCGCGCCAATCAGCATCGTGGTGCGTATATCCGGCCGCTCGTTTTCCGCGGGTACGACAGCCTGGGAGTGGACGGACGGAAGTGCCCCGTCGAAGCCATACTGGCCACGGTTCCCTGGGGCGCCTACTTGGGCGCTGAGGCGCTGGAACAAGGCGTGGACGTGCAGGTAAGCAGTTGGCGGAGAATGGCGCCGGATACGCTGAACGCGCTGGCCAAGATCGGAGGCCAGTATGTGAACAGCCAAAACATCGTCATGGAGGCGAGAGACAACGGCTTCACCGAAGGCATCGCGCTCGACGTACATGGGTACGTGAGTGAAGGAAGCGGTGAAAACATCTTCCTCGTCATGAAGGATGAGATCTACACGCCGCCCCTGGGAAACAGCATCCTCGGCGGTATCACGCGCAACTGCGCCATGACCATTGCGGAGGACCTAGGCTATACGGTTCACGAAACCGTCATCCCGCGCGAGATGCTTTACCTTGCCGACGAGATCTTCTTCACCGGCACCGCGGCGGAAATCACGCCGATCCGTTCTGTAGACCGCATGCCGGTCGGCTCCGGGTCGCGAGGACCGGTTACCGAGGAGGTCCAAAGCCAGTTCTTCGGCATCATCACCGGCGAGTTGAACGACAAATGGAACTGGCTTACGCCGGTGTCTCTTGCCGAACCTGTCGGTGCGTAGGCCCGCTTGACACGGTATGCTATAATTCGAGTCATCATGGACGCGATCAGTCGAGAAGAAATGCAAAGTCCAGTGCATGCTTCGCATGTTCGCATGATAACCGCCGGAAACACCGTCGGTGGGATGGTCGCGCTTACATAGCCCGGTCGCCTAAGGGCGCGGGCTACTCCAAGACGTGAAGTGCAGGACAACTTAGCAGATCATTGCTATGGTTTGTCCGGCATTTCGCGTTTTTTCATGCGCACAAATATCACCTCGACCACCTACCGACAGGAGAGCAAAAATGTCTGATCGATATAATCCCCAAGAGATTGAACCGAAGTGGCAACGCGTCTGGGAAGAGCAGGGCCTGTATGACACGGTTGAAGATCCCGACCGCACGAAGTGGTACGCATTGACCATGTTGCCCTATCCGTCCGGCGACCTGCATACCGGCCACTGGTATGCGTTCACACCCAGTGACGCCGGCGCGCGCTTCAAGCGCATGAACGGCTACAACGTGTTCTTCCCCATCGGCTTCGACGCCTTTGGGTTGCCCGCAGAGAATGCCGCCATCAAACATGGTATCCATCCCAAAGAATGGACCTACGCCAACATTGATCGCATGCGAAAGCAGTTGCGTCAGATGGGCGCCATGTGGGCATGGGACCATGAGGCAATCTCCTGTGACCCGGAATTCTACAAGTGGACGCAGTGGTTCTTCCTGAAGTTCTACGATGCCGGTTTGGCCTATCGCGATTTTGCGCCCGTGGACTGGTGTCCAAGCTGCAACACGACGCTGGCCCGCGAGCAAGTATGGGGCGATGATCGGCACTGCGAACGCTGCGGCACACCGGTCATAAAAAAAGAACTGAACCAGTGGAAGCTGCGCATCACGAACTATGCCGATGAGCTGATTGCGGGGCTGGATACCATCGACTGGCCCGACCGTGTCAAGACCATGCAGACTAACTGGATTGGGCGCAGCGAGGGCGCAGAGGTGACCTTTCGCACCGAGCAAGGCGACCCCATAGTCATCTTCACGACACGGCCGGACACGCTGTGGGGGGCGACCTTCATGGTCTTGGCGCCGGAACATCCGCTGGTAGACAGCGTCACTACCGAAGAGCAGCGCGCCGCAGTGGAAGCGTACAAGGAAGAGGCCAAGCGGCTGGACGAGATCACACGTACGGCCGCCGACAAGGAGAAGACGGGCGTATTCACAGGCGGCTACGCGATCAACCCGGTCAACGATGAGCGCATCCCCATTTGGATCGCCGATTACGTGATGATGGGCTACGGCACGGGCGCCATCATGGCCGTGCCCGCGCACGACGAACGTGACTTCGAATTCGCCACTATCCACGGGCTGGAAATCCGCCGAGTAATTACCGGGCCGGATGGTGCTACAGGTCCTATGCAAGAGGCGTATGCGTCCAAGACGGACGGTGAACTGATCAACAGCGGCCAGTTCGACGGCACTCCGGTGAGTACAGCAGCCAAAGTGGTGACCGAATGGTTGGAAGAGACCGGGCGCGGAGAATTTGCCGTCAATTATCGGTTGCACGACTGGCTATTCGGTCGCCAGCGCATGTGGGGCGCGCCCATTCCGATCATCTATTGTGACAAGTGCGGGACGGTTCCCGTTCCCTACGAGGACCTGCCCGTGCGCTTGCCCGACGATGCGGAATTCCGCCCGACTGGGGAAAGCCCGTTGAAGTATCACGAGGGATTCCTGCACGTCAAATGCCCCAAATGCGGCGGTGAGGCCATCCGAGAGACGGATACCATGGACACGTTCATGTGTTCCAACTGGTACTACTACGCCTACGTATCGCCATACTGGAAGTCGGGTGAGACGATTCATGCCGATGACGTGCCTTGGGAGCAGGCCAAGGCCGACTACTGGCTGCCGGTGGATGTGTACACGGGCGGTATTGAACACGCGACCATGCATCTGCTGTATGCTAGGTTCTTCACCAAAGCTATTCGTGACATCGGCGTGCTGGAGTACAACGAACCGATGTTGAAGCTGTTCAATCAGGGCACGATTCTAGGCCCGGACGGCGAGAAGATGTCCAAGAGCCGGGGCAACGTGGTCAATCCGGACGACTATGTGGCGAAGTACGGCGCGGACACAGTCCGCGGCTATTTGATGTTCATCGGTCCGTGGGATTTGGGTGGGCCGTGGGATCCAAGCGCGATCGAAGGGATTAGCCGGTTTTTGTACCGGGTTTGGAGTGTCGTGGTCGAATCCGGCGCCGAGGACGTTCCTTCGGGAAGTGACCGGACCGGCGAAGAAGCACTGGAACGCAAACTACATCAGACGATCATCAAAGTCACCGATGACATGAGCGCGTTTCGCTTCAACACCGCGATCGCAGCCATGATGGAACTGAACAACCTACTGTTGCGATCTAGGGAGACCGCGGTATACGGCACGGCCATCTGGAACGATGCCGTACGCGCGCTGGTGTTGATGATGGCGCCGATTTTCCCGCATATCAGCGAAGAACTTTGGCACCAACTGGGCAACGAGGAAAGCGTGCACGTACAGTCGTGGCCCCAGGGCGACCCGGAGAAGGCGCGCGAGGATGAGGTTATTGTCGTGGTGCAGGTCAACGGCAAGGTACGCGATAAGTTGACAAAGGCGGTCGGGTCAGATCAGAAAGCGCTGGAAGCCGAGGCGTTGGAGCTGGAAAACGTGCAGCGATGGATCGACGGCAAGACCGTGCGCAAAGTGATCGTCGTACCGGACAAGCTGGTGAACATCGTCGTAGGGTAGCGGCCAACCACGGTTTAATTTCCTGAACATCGCGACTGTGTAGCGGCCCGAGCCAGCAGGGTCTGCCGTGCAGGAGCTCGAAATATCGCGTAGGGGCTCGACATATCGAGCCCCTACGTTATGTCTACTTTCTGCTCGACCTCGTTGCGCGACCGTCCCATGGATGCTCGCGCTTGCGGTAACAGGTCTTCGGCGTCCTCCCGGTACGGATTTTGTTGCATGCTTTGCGTCTGATATATTGGCCGGACCATGGATGCCCAACCTCTGGCCGCGTTGCGGCATCGCGTCTTCCACCTCGCTTGGCCCGTTATCACGGAAAATTTCCTGCAAACCATGTTGGGCATCGTAGATACCCTGCTCGTAGCGCGCCTTGGGGCGGAAGCGCTGGCCGGTGTAGGTGCTGCCATCCAGATCATGTTCTTCGTCATCTCCGCCTTAAGCGCCACCTCCGTTGGGGCAAACGTACTGGTGGCCCAGGCGTTTGGGGCCCATGCCATAGATGATGCCTCGCGTTACGCCAAGCAAGCGCTGGCATGGAGCGTGATCATGTCGATTCCGCTAGCGATCGCAGGATTCTACGGCGCGTGGTTCATGGTCTCCGTATTCGGTATGGAGCCCGAAGTCACCAAGGTGGGAGCCGACTATCTGCGCGTCACCATGGGCACCGTCGTCGTGCTGTCCCTGATGTTTCTGGGCAGCGGCGTCATGCGCGGTGCGGGGAATTCACGAACGCCAATGCTGGTCGTAGCCATTGCAAATGTAATCAATATCTTCCTTACGTATGGGCTCATCTTTGGTAAATTTGGACTTCCTGAACTCGGTGCGGTTGGCAGTGCGTGGGCGACATTTATCTCACGTGTCATCGGCTTCTCAATCCTACTGTTCGCGCTCTATCGCGGGGTCAACGGTGTCTCTATTCGAGGCTGGTCGGACTGGCTCCCGCGACCACGGCTTGCACGGAGAATTCTGCAGATCGGCATCCCGGCCGGGTTGGAGCAGATGCTTATCTCAACGGGTTTTCTAACCATGACCGTATTCGTGGCTCGAATCAGCACGCTCACACTGGCTGCGCACCGCATTGCCTTCAACGCCCTCTCCGTTTCATTCCTTCCAGGTATCGGCTTCGGCGTCGCAGCAACAGCCTTGGTAGGACAGACAATTGGCGCGCAAGCGCTTGACGAAGCAGACACGGTCGCCAGCATCGCCACGCGCTGGTCTGTCGCCTGGATGAGCGCGCTGGGTCTGATATTTTTCGTCTTCGCCAACCAGATCATGGGATTCTACACCGACGATCCGGTGGTTATCGCCCTAGGTGCTGCGGGTTTGCGCCCACTGGCCCTTACCCAGCCCTTCTGGGCCGTGCTCTTCGTCCAAAGCGGGGCATTGCGCGGCACGGGGGACACCCGTTATCCGCTGCGCGTCAACACCATTGGTATCTGGGTAGCTGTTCTCTTGGGAGGTATTACGGCGCTGTCATTCGGTGGCGCGTTGACGACGATTTGGTCAGCTTTCCTCGTGACGGCGCCCCTCACCGCGTATCTTCTATGGCGACGGTTTCAGCGCACCATTCACAAAGAACACCTCGCAGCCGTCTATTAGCGGCATCATTTGTACTTGTAGGGCTACTCTTGCAGGCGGGGATCCAGAACGTCACGCAGGCCATCGCCCAATAGGTTGAAGGCCATGATAGTGATGAGCACTGCGAGTCCGGGAAAGATAGAGAAATAGGGCGCAGTCAGAAGGTGAACGGTGCCGTCACGTATCATTTGGCCCCAGGTCGGTGTGGGCGGCGGAACGCTGAGCCCGATGAAACTGAGGTTTGCCTCGATTCGGATGGCCGATGCGGTCCAGAGGCTGGCCATCACCATTAGCTCGCCGAGGATATTGGGGACTACGTGGCGGCCCAACATGCGCACGTCACGCACGCCGATGGAACGCGCTGCGCTCACGTAGTCCTTCTCGCGCATTGCAAGCGTGGATCCGTGCGCCAGACGAGCAAAACGCGACGAAATAACGATGCCGATGGCTATGATCATATTGCGTAGTCCGCCGCCGAGCACGGCCATCACGAGCAGGCCGGTAATGAGGTCGGGGAAAGCAAGCAAGACATCGACCAACCGCATGATGACATTTTCGATAGCGCCGCCGCGGTAGGCGGCGACTATGCCCATGATAGTGCCCAGGATTCCGCCCAGGGCCACCGAGAGGACGCCGACCAGTAGGGCAATTCGTGAGGCGTAGATCGTGCGCGACAGTATGTCGCGGCCGTAGTCGTCCTGCCCTAAAGGATGAACCCGACTTGGCGGAGAGAGCCTTTCCTTGGCCGTTTGATCATAAGGATCGTGCGGCGACAATACGGGCGCGAACACCGCCGTCAACACGATGGCAATCACCATAATCAACCCGGCGAACGCCGCCCGGTTACGGCGGAACGTGCGCCACATGCGCTGACGCTGGCTAATGTGAACGACCGGGCCGCCCAGCGCTTCCGTGGCTACCGTCACCTGTGCGCATCCTTCCTAAGTGTGACCACGCTGTAAATCACCTTCTTTAGCCAAGCACCAAACTCGATCCTAATCGTAGCGGACGCGCGGGTCCACCACGCCGTACAGTACGTCTACCAGCACGTTGATCATGACAATGATCAGCGCGTAGATCACCATTACCGACTGAAGCGTTGTATAGTCGCGCTGCTTCATTGCTCCTACCATCATCTTGCCCAGGCCAGGTCGAGAGAAGACGATCTCCGTCATCACCGAGCTTCCGATAAGGCTGACGGTCAGGATGCCGATGATGGACATGATGGGAATCAGTGCGGTTCGAAGCGCATGACGCACCATCACGACGCGTTCACTGAGGCCCTTGGCGCGAGCGGTACGCACGTAGTCTTCACCCATCACGTTCAGCATGGCCGAGCGCGAAAAACGCGTCACATAAGCCGTCATGATCATCCCCAAAGTCATGGCCGGCAGCACCAAATGGACTATCAGACTCTGCGGGTCGCCCTGTTCGCCGCCGCCAACGACCGGGAACCAGCCCAACCGTACGGCAAAGATTAGCAGCAACAGGATGCCCAGATAGAATGCCGGCACAGAGAGGCCGGCCAGTGAAAACGTACGGCCCAGGTAGTCCATTGCGCTATTGCGTCGCAGCGCGGTCAGGATGCCCAACGGCACCCCGAGCATGACGCCGATCAACACGGAAGCGACCGTCAACTGCAACGAATAGGGAAGGACGTAGCGTATTTGTTCTGCGACGGATTTACCCGTGATCAGCGAATTTCCCAGATCTCCTTGGACAAGACCGCCCAGAAATGCAAGATATTGGCTCCAAAGCGGCTTGTCCAACCCCATTTTTGTTCGCAGCGCTTCCACGGCCTCTTGGGATGCGTAGTCGCCAAGCGCCGCTTGCGCGGGATCGCCTGGCAGGACGCGCACGATGACGAAAACGAGTGTCAGCACGGCTAACAACGTGGGGATACCCAGGATCATGCGCCCAAAGATGTATTTGTACATGGCTTATCTGTGGATTGCGTCCAGAGGCCGGCCGCCCAAACGACCGTCCTCTGGACGTTTATGGAAATCTAGCTGCAGACGCACGAAATGTAGCGCAGAGTTCCGCATCCTCAGCCACATCGGCTTTGGCGGACGTACCCGCTTTAGCGGACCTATCCGCTTTAGCGGACGATGTCGGTCATCTCTGTGATCTGCGGATTCAGGCTAAGCACAGCATTGAGCGGATGGCCGTAGTCCACCGCGTCGCTGCGTGCAAAGACCTGGTTCTGGTACATGAGCGTGTGCGCTACCATATCGGTAAGGATCTGTTTCTGCGCTTCCTTCCACAGCTCAATCTGCGCATCGGAGTCGGTCTCAGCGCGCGCTTGCTCGATGAGATCATCGATCTTGTCATAGTGCGAGAAATTCGTATCTGGGTTCGCGCCTGTGACGACAATCGAGTCCGAATGGTAGAAACGGGTGAGGTATGCGTCTGCATTGGGACGGTAGGCCACATAGACGACGATTGGATTCACGTCCTCTCGGATCTGGCTGTGCATGCTGGCATGATCGACCACGTTCACCTGCAGGTCAATGCCAACGTCGGCGAGTTGCGCCTGCATACTCTCATAGATCTTCCGGTAGGCGGGCTGCTCTGAGGTAACCACGGACAGTGAGAAGCCATCCGGGTAACCTGCATCTTCGAGCAACGCCACTGCCTTCTCCCTATCGTATGCGTATTCCAGACCTTCGGCTGCCACCTCTTCCTGGGTTAACCCGCCTGCCATAAATTGCGCCGGCACCGGAGAATATACATTGTCGGCTACGCCGGGACCGAACAACGCCAGGAACTCGTCGCGATCCAACGCGTACGCTATGGCCTGGCGGACACGAACGTCATCCAAGGGCGGTACGGTGGTGTTGAAGTGGATTGTGACGACTTCTCCGACGCCGAACACGTCCACACTAATGCCTTCCTCTGCGCCAATCGAATCTGCCCAGGAGGTCTCGACAATTCCTTTGGAAACATCCAGGTCGCCGGCTCGAAGGCCCAGGTCGCGACTGCTCACCTCCGGCATATAGCGCAATTCAACGCCGGAAAGCTTGGGTGCTCCGCCGAAATAGTCGGGATTGGCTACGTAAACTACCTTGTCCTGCGGGATGTATTCTTCGACCATGAACGGGCCGGTACCCACCGGGTGCGTCTTGAATGCGTCGTCTCCCATCGCTTCGATTGCTTTGCTACAGACGATGTAGCCGCCTGAATAGTCCGCAACTTTGGGCAGGAACAGGTTCGCCGACAAAGGCGTATCCAGCGTGACTTTTACCGTATAGTCGTCGACCTTCTCGAACGACATGCCCTCATACTCACCGGAATATGCCGAGCGATCCGGATCTGCAGATTTGGTCAACGAATAGACCACATCGTCGGCCGTGAACTCATATGCCTCGCTCGACGGTCCCGACTGGCACATGACACCCTGGTTGAGTTCGAATGTCCATACCTGTTTGCCGTCTACCATTTCCGGTTCGGGAATCGCAACCGCTAGGTCCGGCTCCAGATTCGGTGCATCGCCCGGCGCATATCGCACTAAACCATTGAACACCATACTCACCCCGGTCCGATCTTGAGTTCCCGAGGCAAAGTGCGGGTCTAGCGTAGCGAGGTCTGCGGCGTCGATGGCCATGCGGAGTACACTCCCACCCTCCTCGGCCATCTCAGAGGGTGCGGCTTCGCCTCCAGACGGCGCCGTGGCGGGCGCACAGGAAGCGGCAAACACCGCCAGAGATACCAATGCCAGTAGCAGCAACATCTTCCTCATTCCACTTCTCCTTTCAATATGTGCTTGAGTTGAACCACCTCTAGATAGGGTTGATTTGTCTCGTAATCGTTTTGCCTATCAGGCAGTCTTAACAGATCGATGTGCTTCCGGCCATTCTGTACAGCGTACCGGGCAACGTATTGCGTTCGGGCACAGGTGGAGACACTACATCCATGAGCCAACAGCCGGCGCCAACCTGGTTGGCGTAGCAAATCCAGGAACGGGGCGTCAGGACTACGGCCGTGACGCCAATCTCACCCGATCGATAGAAAACGAAACCAGGTCCGGTGTTGCGCTACTACGCAGACCTTTTGCCCATCCCGGGCGACGGCATCCAAGAAGACGGAGGACGGGGTAGCCGCTGTTCGTGGAACGGCACCGAATCACCGTAGTTCTGCAGGCCTACCCTGGCCCTGCGGAACCGACCTTAAGCTAGTTCAAGTTGGAACGGATGTCAAACACTAAAAACGCGTACGGGTGGAGGTCGACGTGGATGGCCGGCCTTTAGTCGCCTTCGATGAGACGATTGAGTGCCTGCACCAGCAGTTTGTGCTCGGTCTGATGGATGCGACGGGTGAGCATCTCTAGTGTGTCCGACGGATAGATTGGCACGTCTGCGGTCGCTACCACGGGTCCGGCGTCTACCCGCTCGTCGGGAACCAGGTGCACCATAATACCCGTGTGGTCGATATCGCCCGCTTGATATGCTTCGAACGCATCCGCGATGGCATGGGCGCCCGGAAACTGCCCGGGCAACGCCGGGTGCAGATTAACCACGGCATACGGATACTTCTGCAGAAAAGCGTTACTTAGGATATGCATCCAACCGGCCAGCACGATCCAATCCGGATCGTACTCCCCTATTATGTCCGCCAGGTCAGCGTCGTATTCCTCGCGTGTGCGCCCAGCCTTACGGTAGGATTGCAGCGTGTGAACTCGCGCCGGCACGTGCGCCTTGGTCGCGCGCTCCAATCCGTACGCATCTTTGCGGTTTGATACGACCACCGCCACTTCGGCGTCCAGTGCACGAGCGCGTATTGCGTCCAGGATCGCTTGCAGGTTGGAACCGTTACCGGAAATGAGTACTGCCTGCCTCGCGCCCATGGGATTGTTGCCTTTCGCCTACTCGATTGTCACGCTGGCCCCGTCGACGGGTCGCGGCGCCAACACACCGATCCGGACAGCGTCCGGCAGTACAGCAGCAACCTGTGCTTCCACGCCGGCGGGCACAATTAGTACCATGCCAATGCCCATGTTAAAGACGCGATATGCCTCCGCGTCCGTCATGGAAGCCCACTCTACCAACAATCGAAACACTTCCGGCCGTCTCCACGAGCCCGGTGTGACTACGGCCCGCAGACCATCCGGCAACACGCGTGGGATGTTGTCGACTAAACCACCGCCCGTAATGTGGGACAAACCGAGTAGCGACACCCCAGCGCGCTGCAGTGCGTCTATCTGTTGCGTGTAGCTGCGATGCGGCGCCAGCAGCGCATCTCCAAGCGTCACGCCGCCTTCAATGGTTTGTCGTAGGTCTTTGCCGCCGATTACGCGCCGGATCAGCGAATACCCGTTCGTATGCGGACCGCTGCTGGGCAGACCAAAGAGAACATCGCCGGACTGCATAGCGTCCTTTTTGGGCAGCATCGCGCCGCGCTCGACCGAACCCACGATCGCACCCACCACGTCGAAGGCGCCTTCTACATAGACGCCGGGCATCTCAGCAGTTTCGCCGCCCAACAGCGCGCAGCCGCAGGATCGGCAGGCCTCGGCCACGCCCAGTATCACCTCCGCCACCTGCTGCGGATCGAGCGCGCTGGATGCGACATAGTCCATGAAGAAGAGAGGGCGCGCGTTCTGAACCAAGATATCGTTCACACAATGGTTGACAATATCGAAGCCAATACCCCGCCACCGGCCCATGTCGGCGGCCAGTTTCACTTTCGTACCTACGCCGTCCATGGACGCGACCAGCACCGAATCCTTGTCCAAACCGTCCAGCGCGAACAATCCGCCAAAACTGCCCACGTCAGCCAACACTGAGCTGGTGTGCGTAGCACGTATGGCCGGCTTCACCTGTTCCAACGCATCCGCTGCAGCATCGATATCCACTCCGGCCGCGCGGTATTTCGAGTCAGCCATTTTTGCCCCCAAACTGTGCCCGCAACGATGCAAACCATGCACCGGCCGGAGCGGGCGCTTCGTGGCCCGGTCTCGTTTCCGGCACGAAAAACGCCAACACCGCCGCCGCGCCCAATCCCGACGCCGCGATGGCCAGCGTGGCCATGGACAGGCTGAGCGCGTCCGCGATCGCGCCGATCACGAGGGGCGCGCCCGTCTGTCCTGTATCGCCAATAAGCCGCCACATCCCCAGGAACTCGCCCATGGATTCCGTGGGAGCCAAATCCGAACCCAGAGTCAACATCGTTCCGGAACCGATACCGTTGCCGAAGCCGATGACGAGGGTAGCGAGCAAAAGTGTGCCGAAGCTGAAAGCCAGCGGAACCAGCGCCATGCCCAGCCCCTGAATGGCGAAACTGGGTACTGAGGCAAACTTGCGTCCATAGCGGTCCATGAGCACGCCTGCTAAGTAGAACATGGACATGTCGATGGCGGCTGACAAGGTGACGATGAGACCGATCTGGTCCAAATCCAGACCAACGATGTCGGCCGCGTAGAGCGGTATCACGACTCGCCTGCCAGAGCGAATCATGGTGCCGAGAAACATGGCGATTCCCGCGGGGATCAGTGTGCGGTGGTGTTCACGAAAAACGCGCCCTAGGTTCGATGCCGTCTCGACGAACCCTCCATGCGTCACCTGGACCTCTTCGTCCGCATCGCTCGAGAAAAGCGCTACCACCGCAAGCGCTGCGAAGACGAGGCCGCCGTACAGGTAGAACGGCAGCCGCATGCCAAAGGCCGTGCCAAGAATGCCGCCTATGGCCGGCGCCGCAAACACACCGATGCGATTGATACCGCCAAAGGTCGCAGTGGCGCGCCCGCGCAGGGCCAACGGGATGGCGTTGGTCATGTAGGCATGTCGTGAGATATTCCATAACGCCATGCCCAGTCCGCCTAGGAAGCTGTACATGATCAGCTCGGGCACCGACCTGGCCAAGCCCATAGCAATGGTAGTGCCCCCCAGGACAGCCAAGCCTAGCGTCATTGACCACCGCTGGCCAAGCCTGCCCATCATGACGCCGGACGGCACATCACCCAAGAGATTCCCGATGCTCTGACTGGCCAGCACTAGACCAACCATCGCGTACGAGATGTCGAACGAACGCGCGTAAAGAGGCAGCACAGGGATCAACATACCGCTGCCGAACGCTAACAAAAATGAGGGAAGATAGAGAGAGAGAATTAGGGTTGTGCGTACAGACGGATTCACCTGTCACCTAACGGAACATGTAAGTTGGCGGACTTGAAATTCGATAGTTGGTGCTTTTATGTGTTATGCCAGGCTATCTGCAGTGTGTGCAGAGCGAGGATGATATATTCCGGTCGCACGTCTTCGCCGGACGAGAGGTGATTGGCGCACGCATCGAGTATTAGTACACACGTGCTTGTGCAATGCTCTTTTGGCAATGCACGGATAAGTTGAGATAGCCCAACTGCGCCCTGCGCCAATTCTCCTCGTGCCAGACAATTGGCGCACTCACGGGCTAGTTCCTGTTCGTCGGTCGCGCCGGAAGCGGTTAGTTGTTTCTGGAACGTTGCGACGGCCTGAGAGAGCGCCGTGTCGGCATCGTTTTCCACGGCTCGGAACAACTGTATGAAGTGCCCTTCATCGCCGACGATACGCGCTAATGTCAGGGCGAGTTCCATACGCGCGCCGGGATTATGGATTTCGTCAAGCAACTCGATGATTCGGGGTGCGGCTTCGGCGACCTGGAACTTCCCAAGCGGGGACGCGTAGGCCATCAGCAGGCCCTTGTCTGTCTCCGTGTAGATCCGGTCCAGAAGTTCTGGCGCGATGGATTCATCGCCCAAAGAGCCGAGCGCCCTGGCGCTTGCCGCGCGGATCGAACGATACTCGGAATCGAGTGACGACTTCAGCGCCTCGGTCGCGTCGGGATCGTGTAGTCGTCCCAGTGCCCAAGCGGCGACCGCGCTCAAAGCAAGCTCTTTTCCATGCAAGATCTCTTCCAGGCGCGCGATGAGGCGCGGCTCCGGCGCAGAACGTGCGATGGAAATCACCGCTTCGAAGCGCACGTTAAAGCGAGGGTCGTCCAGCGCGGATAGCAATTCTTCGACGGTGAGCGGGCTTTTGGACTGCCCAAGTTGCTCGGTGATTCGGACAGCAGAATCCTCGTCACGTGACACGTAGAAGCGCATCATAGACGTCATGGCCAAGAATGGGTTCCCGCGCAGAAAGATGCCGGCAAATCGACTCATGCCGATTTTCTGATCAACCCTTATCGTACGCAGCAAGAATATGCTCAGGATGGGCATGATGATACCCACGACGAAGAGGGGAAAATACGGATCGATTGTCAGAAATCCGAACTGGCCGGAGAGCCCTTGGGTGACCTCCAATATGCGCCCCGAACTCAATTGACTGATGCCGGCAACGACGCCGATCCAGGCATAGTAGACGGCCATATAGTCGCGCCGTTTCGCGCCTGGCACGATGTTCACGTAGAGCAGTCGCGCGGATCCGATCCCCCACCCCATGTCGGCCAAGCCCTGCATAAACGCAATGGACAGCGCAATGTAGAGGCTGATAGGCGAGTGCCTGGGCATAAGCATCCAGAAGAAGGGCAACGTGGAGCGAAGGGTCAAACCATATTGCGCAACCGGTAAGCTACCGTACCGATCCGCCGCCCAACCCCACAGGTAGCTGGACAACAAAGTGCCGACTAGCGCACCCGTCTGTAACCAAACGACCCGGCTGTCGCTGAGTCCGATTTCCTCGCGCATAAACAGCGGAACAAACGAGTTCAGCGGCACAATTGCGAGCGTAATCAGTCCGGAACTGACCAGGAATCGCGCCATATTGGGGTCGCGGACGGCGGTGCCCAGGTCGCGTTTCGACTCGGTATCTTTAGTGGCCGGACGAGGCGCCCCACCCGGAATCATCATCGCAAGCGATACAGATAGCAGGCCGAAACAGATGCCGACGCCTATGAGCAACATGAATCCGCTAAGGCCTGCCATGCGCGCCAGTACGACGCCGCCGAGCGTCACGGCCACGAAACCTGTCGTGGTCGTCACCATGTTGTTGGTCGCCGTGTACTTGCCCTGCATAGACGGCGGAACGTACTGTTGCACCCAGGGGAAGCTTGCGGTGACGCCGAGGGCGCGAAGCGCGGAAAATACGGCGATGACGATGGCTACGTAGCGCAGAGCCGCTGTGGAGCCATATTGATTCACGACCCACGGGGTGGCCAATAGCCCGATGGTAGCTATGTTCCGAAGGCCGAAGAAGGTGATGTACGAACGCTTGTAACCATATCGCTCGACCGCGGGGGCGACGAAAAGGGCGATTAGGCCAAAGAAGGGCATCAGCGAAAGCAAAAAGCCCATCTGGGCCTTGGAAAGCCCGAGCGCGCTGAGAAATAGCACGAATATCGAGCCAAAGAACGTGTATTGTACGAATACCGTATTGAATGCGTTGGAGGCGATACTCCAGGGTAAGCCATGTAGCTTCTCAACGGTAGTCGGCTCGTTATCTAGCGCCGACACCGTTGCCGTGGCAGCTTCATTTGTGGACATACAATCCTGCTTTGGGAATTGCGCTTACGATTGTTCTGCATCCAAGGCCGCAAGTTCGCGATGCGGCCGGCCACGTCGAACTTAGCTTGCTGCCCTTCAATCCGGCTGGGTACTCAGCTTACTGAGTTCATACAAATGATTGAGTGCGTCGAGCGGTGTGAGAGAATTCACATCTAGCGAACGCAACGCCTCGACGGCTGGATGGGTATCGGCAAATAGGGATACCTGCACGACAGCTTTTTCGGCCTCGGGCGGCGGTTCGTACAGCCGTCTCGGCCCGGCCGCTCCGCTGCGCTCCAACTCGCCGAGAATGTCTTCCGCCCGGTTGACCACCTGTGCCGGGAGTCCAGCCATGCGCGCCACATGCACGCCGTAGGACCGATCCGCCTTCCCCGGGATGATGCGGCGCAGGAAGACAACATCGCCGCCGTCGCCGCTATCGTCAACAGCAACATTGTAGTTCACCACGTGAGGGAGGCGTTCGGCAAGCTCGGTGAGTTCGTGGTAGTGCGTTGCAAACAACGTTTTGGCATGCAGATCCGGGTGGTTGTGCAGAAACTCGACTACGGCCCAGGCGATGGCTACGCCGTCGTAGGTACTGGTGCCACGCCCAATCTCGTCCAGGACAAGCAGGCTCCGGTTTGTCGCGTGGTTCAGGATGTTGGCGGTTTCCACCATCTCGACCATGAAGGTCGATTGGCCTCGATGTATCTCGTCGCTGGCCCCAATACGCGTAAATATCCTGTCTACGACGCCGATGTGTGCGTGGTCTGCGGGCACGAAGCTGCCGATTTGCGCCATCAGCGTGATCAAAGCCGTCTGGCGCAGAAAAGTGCTCTTGCCCGACATGTTGGGACCGGTAAGCAGATGGATACAGGCGTCGGGCGTCAGGCGCACGTCATTGGGTACAAACGGTTCATCGCGCAAAGCCAATTCTACAACGGGATGTCTGCCCGCAAGCACCTCGATGGCCGGTCCGCCGTCCACGTCGGGCCGGACATAACGTCGCAATAGTGCGGTCTCGGCGAGCGAACTGAAGCTGTCCAGTGTCGCCATTCCATAGGCAAGGTCGAGCAGACGGTCCGCCTGCGCTGCAACCTGCATGCACACCTCGCGGAAAAGGGCCTGTTCAATCTCAAGGCGCCGTTCATCCGCGTTGAGGATCAGCGATTCGTAGTCCTTGAGATCGGACGTGATATAACGTTCTGAATTCGTGAGCGTCTGCTTACGAACGTAATCCTCCGGCACCTTGTCGCGATGCGCGTCCGTGACCTCAATGTAGTAGCCGAAGACCTTATTGTAGCCTACTTTGAGGCTCTTGATATCAAGCCGTTCTCGCTCGGTGACCTGGAGATTGGCGATCCAATCCTTGGCATCACGACTCCTGACCGTGAGATCATCCAGCTCCTCGCTGAAGCCTTCCCTGATAATACCGGGATTGGCGAGCGTGGCCGGCGGATCGTCGGACAGAGCACGTTCCAGCAGGCTCAATACGTCCTCGCAAGGTGATAGCGCGGGAATAGGCAATGAGCCGCTACCGCGATTTCCATCGGTTCCTGCGCCTTCCCCTTCGTCGTCTTTGTAGCTGGCCGCGAGTTCCGGCAGCATCCGCAACACGTCGCGCATGCCGGTCAAGTCGCGCGGCAATGCATTGCCTTGCGCCGCCCGATTGGTCCAGCGCTCTAGGTCGCCGACATGGCGAAGCTGTTCTCGCAGCTCCATCCGCTGCCGTGAGTGTTGCACAAAATACGCCACCGCATCCAGGCGCCGGTTGATCGCGTCCACGTCCAGCAAAGGCTGGTTGAGCCAACGGCGCAGGAGACGACCGCCCATTGGCGTCAGCGTCTGATCCAGCACGTCAAGCAAGCTGCCTTTCACTTCCCCGGAGCGAATGGTCTCTGTCAACTCGAGGTTTCGTCGCGTCGAGGCGTCAAGAATCATATATTCGCCGGCGGAAAACGAGTGAAGGGTACGCAGTTGTTGCAGCACTGATGGCTGCATCTCACGCAGGTAGGCGACGATGCCGGCGGCGGCGCGAACTGCCTGCGGCTGGTTTTGCAGCCCGAAACCGTCGAGCGTACTTACTTTGAACTGGCGCTCGAGCGCCTGGCGCGCCGTGTCTTCTTGCACCTGCCACGATTCGACCGTCGAAAGCAGCGTGCCTAGGTCCTCGAGCAGTCCGTCCAGGGAACTTTCGGCCGGGTTCCAGTCGATATGGATCAGTTCGCTCGGCTGCAGCCGGCTCAATTCATCGCCGATCCTGCGCTCCACGCTACTATGTTTCGTTGCGGAGATCTGCGTAGCGGCAAATTCACCTGTGGAGACGTCACAGTACGCCACGCCGGCCGCGTCGCCACGTGTATTGAAGCTGACAGCCGCGAGGTAGTTGTTGCGCTTCTCGTCGAGCATACTCGGCTCGACAACGGTGCCCTGCGTGACCACCCGGCGCACCTCGCGCTCGACCAAACCACGACCAGGTTCGCTGACCTGTTCGGCGATGGCAACACGATAGCCGGCTCTAATGAGTTTCTCGATATAGCCATCCACGCTGTGATACGGCACACCGGCGAGAGGCACTCGCTGGTCATTGCCCACAGGACGGCTCGTCAGCACCACATCGCATACACGCGCCACTATCTTCGCGTCATCGTCGAAAGTCTCGTAGAAGTCACCCAACCTGAAGAGCAGAATACAGTCGCGGTATTGACTCTTCAATGTCAGGTATTGCTGCCGCATGGGCGTGGTCATACCGTACATCTCCAGTCATCGGCGCGCATATTTCGCGCGCCAGACGGCGGCGATTCTAGTGCTTTGGATGAGGTGCCGGGCACGCTCTCGGATTGGCGTCCGAAGCAGGCGCTGGAATGCTTGTTACCGGTCATGTTCAACGAGTTATTATGAAACGCCGGCAGCATTCTCGCAAACATTTCGATCATGTCGGAGGTTCACACTGAGTGACAGTCCTGGATTGGCCGGAACTTTTGACACTCACCCTGGTTTGCCCTACAATCCCTTGACTGGAGATCGACGATCTACCGCCTAGTATGCTACGAATTCGGCAGATGTTTGACTGCCGCATCTGTGGCGCTTGAACGCCACTGCACGTCGAAGAGCGAAACAGTATGAAAGAATTAACGACTAATCAGATCCGGCAGGCCTATCTAGACTACTTCAAAGAGCATGGCCACGAAATCGTCGCCAGCAGCAGCCTTGTGCCGGACAACGATCCGACGCTAATGTTCGTGAATGCAGGCATGGTTCCCTTCAAGGATGTGTTCCTCGGCGCGGAACAGCGACCTTACAAGCGCGCAACCACCAGCCAAAAGTGCCTGCGCGTGAGCGGTAAACACAATGACCTTGACGCCGTCGGTCCAAGCCCCCGCCACCACACGTTCTTCGAAATGCTCGGAAATTTCTCCTTTGGCAGCTATTTCAAACGCGAGGCGATTGCCTTTGCGTGGGACTGGCTTATCAACGAATTGCAGATGCCGTTGGAGCGTCTATGGTTCACGGTCTACGAGGACGATGACGAATCCGAACAACTATGGCTCGAGACTGGCGCGCCCAAAGAACGCGTGTTGCGCTTTGGCAAGAAAGACAACTGGTGGGCTATGGGCGATACGGGCCCCTGCGGCCCCAATTCCGAAATCCACTATTACTGGGGGGATCTGGAGGAACAGAGCGCCGAAGGCGTCAACCACGACGACGAATATCTAGAGATATGGAATCTGGTCTTCATGCAATACGACCAGCGCCCCAGCGGGGAGTTGGTTCCCCTACCGGCGCCCGGCGTGGATACCGGTGCTGGACTGGAACGCATCGCCAGTATCCTACAGGGCAAGGACAACAACTACGATACGGACGCTTTCGTCCCGATCATGGACAGAATCCAGCTCATGCTGGGACATTCGGATGAGGAGCGGGCAGAGAATATCTACCGTTACCGTGCGATTGCCGACCATGCTCGAGCGATCACGTTCCTGATTAGTGACGGCGTGCTGCCGGGCAATGAGGGCCAAAGCTACGTTCTGCGCATGATACTGCGGCGTGCTGCCCGATTCGGTAAGCTCCTGGGGTTCGACGCACCATTCCTAGCCAAAGTGTCCGAAGTTGTCATCGAACAAATGGGCGGTCACTACACGGACCTCGTCGCGAAGCGGGACTTCATCGCTCAGGCAATTACGGACGAAGAAGAACGGTTCCACCGCACGCTCTCAACCGGTTTGAGCCTGCTGGACGAACTCATGGAATCTCTTGATGAAAAGGGGTCCAGAGTAATTCCAGGCCAAGATGCATTCCATCTGTGGGACACGTTTGGATTCCCCCTAGATCTAACGCGAGACGTGGCTGCGGAATACGGATTCACGGTCGATGAGGCCGGATTCAAGGAAGCGCTCGCCGAACAGAAGGATCGCAGCCGTGCTACGGTGCAGGAGAAATCCGCTCTCGATGTTACGGTCTACGGAATGCTGCTCAACGCCTTACAGCAACAGGGGACTTTGGGCCCCGGCGGCGTCAAGCATCTCATATACGAGGATGTTGCCGAAGCCGATGCGACCGTGGCCGCATTGATCGTAGACGGCGCCAGCGTCGAGCAGGCAAATCCCGGTGACATGGTCGAAGTTGTACTGCCGGAAACGCCATTTTATGTGGAGAGCGGCGGTCAGGTTGGTGATACGGGTGAAATCTACTATTTCCCGGAAGATCTAGATGTTCCGGTCTGGACGATCCGGGTCGACGAAATGCGGCGCCCTTTGCCCGGACTCATCGTGCACTGCGGCGAAGTCACCACGGGAACAGTGCGCATCCACGACCCGGCGCATGCGGTCATTGATACAGAGCGGCGTTGGGACATAATGCGCAATCACACGGCCACACATGTATTGCACGCGGCCCTGCGCGAACGGCTCGGAAACCATGTCCACCAGGCTGGCTCTCTCGTCGCCCCCAACCGGCTGCGCTTCGACTTCACGCACTCCAGGCCGTTGACGAAGGAGGAACTCGCCGACGTCGTGCGCCGTTCCAACGAGGTAATCCTGGCGAACTACGACGTCAAGACGCGGTGGACATCGTACGATCGAGCTGTTTCGGAAGGCGCGATGGCTTTGTTCGGAGAAAAGTACGGTGACGAAGTGCGTGTCGTTAGTTTTGGTGAAGAGGAAGGCGTCAGCATGGAGCTTTGCGGCGGTACGCACGTCAGCTCCACGGCTGAGATAGGCAGCTTTCGCGCTGTAGGCGAAGGCAGCGTCGCGGCTGGCGTCAGAAGGCTCGAGGTGGTCACAGGGCGCTATGCTGAGGAGTTGATCGAGCAGAGCTTCGATACCCTGGCGACATTAGCCAGCGATCTGCACGCTCGCCAGGAAGACGTGCCTTTGGCCGTGCGACATCTACAGGAACAGAACCACGAATTGCAGCGGGAACTCTCGACGCTCCAGCGGCAGATGGCCCAGCAACATACACAAGCAATGCTGGACCAGGTGGTGCAAGTCGACGGCGTCCCAGTCCTGGCCGCTCAAATAGACGCGCCGGACGCAGACACGATGCGCGAAATGACCGATTGGTTGCGTGATAAATTGGGCAGCAGCGTTATCGTGATTGGTTCAGTCATCGACGGCCGGCCACAGCTCGTAGCCGCCGTCACGAAGGACGTGGCCGAGCGCGGCGTCCACGCTGGTAATATGGTGCGCGAGATCGCCAAAACGATTGGTGGCGGCGGCGGCGGAAGTCCGGTGATGGCGCAGGCCGGCGGCAAGAACGGTGAAATGCTGCCGGAGGCGCTGCAGCAGGTGCGGATGTGGGTTGCCGGCAAGCTGGCTTAGGCCCGGCACACGCTCACGTTCAAGCACGGCGCAGAGAATTCCTGCCATGTTGCGCATTTGAGTTGAAGCTTTCGAAATGCCTTCCATTCTGAGCGTACCGCCGAACGCCTCGTTCGAGTCGGTTCGCCGTCAACTTGCCCAGATGCGGCAGACGCATGTAGTACTCGATCTTCCGCACGGGTGGCAAGAACTCGATAATCTGGCGCGCCTGCGTCTTCTGCAACGACAAGCCCAATATCAGCGTTGCGAACTTGCGCTGATCACCGAGCAGGAATCGCTGCGAAAAAAGGCGAAACAGACGGGTATCCCTGCATTTGCCAAGCAGAATGATCTGCCCGGCGATCGCTGGAGCATGTCGCCCCCGTACCCGCTGATGGATCCAACCAAACCCGATGCGGGATTGCCTGAACCACCCACATGGCGTGGAAGCGACATTGTGGCGCGCGCCGCACGTCCCTCTCGTCATCGCAAACGCCAAACAATCATCAAAGAGGATGCGGACCGCAAACTGTTGCCGTGGTGGCTGCGTTTGAGCGCCTATAGCCTGATAGCCGTATTCATGATCAGTCTCCTAGCAGCCTTTGTGGTCAACGTTCTTCCTGCGGCCACGATCACCGTGGTACCCGGCCGCGAGCCGATCACGGTGGAAGTGCCGATTACGGCCGACCTTTACGTGGACGCGAGCGACGCTGAAGTCGGCGTCGTACCCGGTAGACGGGTCGAGGTGACCGTAGAAACCACGGGTGCAGCGGTTACGTCGGGCACGCAACAGAAACCGGTCGACAAGGCAACCGGCCAAGTCGTCTTCACCAACATCGGCGGGGCGGAGGTGAACATCCCGCGCGGCACTGTCGTCAGTACCGGCACAGGTGCGCCGGTCGATTTCCGCACGACAGAACCGGCTCAGCTTCCCGGCGGAATTGGCGAGCGGGTTACGGTCCCCATAGAGGCGGTAGAACCAGGCGTATCGGGGAACGTACGCGCCAACACGATCAACACAGTCAGTGGCGCCATGCGGTTCCGCGCCCGGGTCAGCAATCCGGGAGGCACCGGTGGTGGCGGCTCCCGACTTGTGTCGGTCGTCACACAACAGGACAAGGACAATCTGCTTGTGCAGGTTCAAAACGAAGCCGAGGCGCAGGCATATGAGAACTTACTGGGCGAAGCAGAACCGGGCGAATGGATACCGCCGGAATCCGTACAGATTCTGACCGTGGCGCAGGAATTCGACAAGTTCAACGACGATGAGGGCGACACCGTCAATCTCAAATTGCGGTCGTTGGTACAAGGAACTGCCATTCGTCGCGACGATGCGCAGGAAGCCATCTTATTTGCCTTGCGCGCGAACGTCCCTGACAATGCCATGCTCGTGGCCGACAGCATTGCGTACGAGGACGTATCCGAAGTCGCTTCCGTAGGTGACCAAGTCGTTTTCACGATGACAGGTTCGTCCGATTTCGTCGTACCGATCGATCCCATCGAATTGAAGAACATGGTGAGGGGGATGCCTGTCGATGAGGCGGCCAGCGCGATTGCCACTCGCTGGCCCCTCGAGGAAAGCCCGCAAATCTACCAGGATCCCGATTTCCGCCAAGTTCTTCCTAGATTTCGGAATCGAATCCAAGTACGAATCGATTACGGTGACGTGCCGGTCGACGCCAACACCGATCAATTCTCTGATGACGGGCAGGCCGCCCCGTGAGCGAACAACGACCTGCACCCTGTCGAGATCAAACTGGTCAAGCACATCACCTGGTCGGTAGTTCAGACGTTCCTGCTGGCAAATTGCTTGGGCTGGACGTTGGACTGGCGCGAATCGGCGTCTCCGTTTGTGACCCGCTGCAGCTACGCGCACGCCCTGTCACGGTAGTGCACCGGGCTAGCCGGCGCGAGGACTTCGATCATATCGCAACGCTCGTGAGCGATGAGAACGCTGAGGCCGTAGTGTGCGGGCTGCCCCTGAACATGGACGGCAGCGAAGGATATCAGGCTCGCTATGTTCGCAAATGGGCGCTGCGGCTTGCCCATGCGCTGCGTGCGCTTCTTGGAAAACCAGTACCCATCCTATTTTGGGACGAACGCTTGACAACGGTTGGGGCCGGCGAGCTTGTGGAGCCGTCAGACGCGTGGACTGGCGATGCTTCAATTGGCGACTCGTCGATAGGTGAGGACGCAGTCGCGGCGGCGCTGATTTTACAGCGTTATCTCGAACGGGGCGAGAACCGGGAGGAATTGGACCTGGGGGCTATCGTGCTTCCTGCAAAAAAGGCCCAGTCCGCGCCGCCCGCCGAATACAATACATCGAACAGACTCACAAGTGCAGCGCAAGAGGGTTCGACAACATGAAGGCGGATTCTTCTGAACAGCGGTTGTTCACTCACAGAGCCGACCTTGAAACCGAACAATCAACGCGGCTCGGGTGGTGGCTCCCCGAGCAGATCCTTACGAATCTGGTCCGCATTGGCTTTTTAGCCATCGTGTTCGCCGCGCTGGCTGGCGCATGGGTTGTGGCAAAAGCTCACCTTACCGAGCAATTCCGGGGCGCACCGCAGTCGGTCTCGGGCCTCATCGACCCAACGGCCGGCGAGGGCGCGCTGACGCCAGACAACATCGAGAAACAGGTGCTCAAGTACAGCTTGCAACTCCGTGAAGACGAACTCGCTCTGCCCGCAGGGGACAATGCGCGTCCCCGCCCCTTCGTCATCTCTGTGGGTGAGCCGGCGCGCTTCGTGGCAGCGCGCTTGCAGAGCGAAGGATTTGTGCGTGACGCCGACCTGTTCAACCTCTATCTGCGCGTAACCGGGCTCGACCGGAGAATTGAAGCGGGCAACTTTATGCTTGCAGAGACTATGACGCCGCCTCAAGTAGCCGAAGCGCTGCAAAATGCTCTCTTTGAGGAAGTTGTGGTCACCATCCCCGAAGGCTTTCGCGCAGAAGAAATCGCGGAACGGCTTGCAGAGAATAACGTCATCGAGCCCGACCGTTTTCTCGCCGCAGTGCGCCAACCACGGAGTTTGAGTATCTTTGAGAACTACGATTTCCTTCAGGAATTGCCGGCCGACGGCAATCTGGAAGGTTTTCTGTTCCCAGACACGTACCGTCTGCCGGTGCTGGCCAGCGAACCGGAGCTTGTGTTGGCCGCATTCCTCGATAATTTCGAGGCCAAAGTGGGTAATAATGGCTTGGTGGGCGGAAACAGCGGACTCAGCGGCCGCAATCTCATTACACTCGCGAGCATCGTTGAGCGTGAAGCCGTGCAAGCCGACGAGCGCCCCCTCATTGCTGGGGTATACCTCAATCGCCTGAACGGCGCGTGCGCGTCCGAGGTCGGCGGCAATTTCCTTCAGGCGGACCCGACGGTCCAGTACGCACGCGGCACAGTGGGCAATTGGTGGTGGAAGCCCCAGAGTATCGACCAATATGCGCAGGTAGTCAGCCCATACAATACCTATTTGAATCCTGGCCTCCCACCTGGCCCGATTGCTAGCCCCGGACTGGATGCCATCGAAGCTACCCGCAACCCCGTGGAAAGCAACTATTGCTTCTTCGTAGCAACGGGCGACGACGGCCGGCATGTCTTTGCTCGCACGCTTGTGGAACATGAGCAAAATCTTCGGACATACGGTTACTAGACGGCAGGCGTCTCCGCAGCAGATGTGTATCCGTTGTTTGCCGGCCCTTATGCTAGTCGCCTTGACGGCCCTCAGTGGTTGCTCGTCTACACCGGAGGTTGGAAAGGTCGGCATCATCGCGCCCTTTGAAGGGCTGTATCGTAATACCGGTTATGGCGCCCTGGACTCCGTGCGCCAGGCCATTTCCGACTGTGCGCCTGCGGACGCGAATTTGGTTCCTCTTGCCCTTGACGACTCCGCGCAGCCATTCGCAGCGGAGCGAAGCGCACGCAAGATGTTGGTAGACCCAGCAGTTGTGGGCATCATTGGCCCCTTTAGCCTCGACACCTTGGAAGCCGTGACGCCTCACCTCGCCGGCGCCGGACCAATGTGGGCCTACGCTGCAGCAGTAACGCGAGAAGGCGCGCTTGCGAACACGGCCGGTGGGCTCGGCTGGTTGTCAGATCTGGTCGTGGCGATCGCCAGCCGAGCCGCGTCGGCCGGAGCTTCATCTACCATTGTCGCTGGGGTGCCGCCTGCTTGGATCGCTGAAGTGGAAGCGGATGTGGATGCTTCGGCAGTTGAGGTTCCCGTGCGCTTTCGTGTCGGCGACCTGGATCTGGCCGACATTGGAGCTTCAGAGGCGCTAATCTGGCTGGGGGAACCGCACCTCGCCGCCGTGATCGCGGATGAGTTAGCCAGCGTGCAGCCGGATGCGGCTTTTTGGATGGGTCCTTCGGGTGGCGACCCCGTGTTTTCAGCACAAAGCCAGATTGACGGAAAACGCTATTGGGTAAGTTGGGTCACCCCGCAGTATAATTCAAATGTGCAGCCCGCTCCCGGCGAGGTAGCATCGCAGTTGACCTACGCGGTAACGTGTCGCGTACTGGCCGAACAATATGCTACTTCCGCGGTCAACCAACCGCCTCTCCGAATACAGGCGTTCCGCATTG
>JBJYXA010000174.1:0-1672 GCA_046259705.1 Caldilineaceae bacterium | reverse complement strand
CGCCGACAAGTGCCAGAGGCAGGTCTCACCTGTGCACCGTTCGTGTTGCGCTAAATCAATGTGGCTTAATTCGAAATGTTTTCAATAAAAGTGCCAGCATCGCCCAAAGCGAAACACAGAATAGAGAACGCCACAATGAAACTGGTGGCGACGGGCGCAGCACTTTGAGGACCTAGGGATGTTGAAAGGCAGGGCACTACCGGTCCTGATCGTGGCGATGAGCCTGAGCTTGACGGCCACCGCGGCCCAGGCTCAGTGCATCCGCCAATGTGAGGGCGTCCTCCAAGCATTGTTCTCTTACCAGCCCAATCAGACCCAGGACGTCGTCAGAAAGACGTCACTGTATAAAGAAATTGCCGGGACGCGACTCATCAGGGACGGGCGAACCATTGGGCAGTGTAACACCGCCACGCGGCGCCAGAGAGCAAGAAGGGCGGCCTGCGATCTGGCGGGCCGCGACCTAGAAGCCCTTTACGCCAATAATCTGGCAGCGGCCAAGCGGGCCTTGTGCGAGGACACCTCACCGGAGTTGGCTGAAGTGCGTCGCGCTTTCCGAGTCAAGTTCGACCAGGCGCGCGCGAGGATGCGAGCAGTGGCGCACGATGGAACGGTTGCCTACGACGACGTAAAATCGCTGCCCTTGTCCGGAGATTGGTTTTCGTGCGTGCGCGCCGCACCGCCGCCGCCGCCCACACTGCGGCTGAACGAGTTGGATGCAATTGAACTCGAACACAACACGGATCGCGTGGGCGGCGACTATCAGAGCACGAACATGGACAGCTGGTCCGCTTGCGCGACGGCGTGCGCCTCGGATGCGCAATGCAGGGCTTGGACTTGGGTCAAGGCGGGGATACAGGGTCCTAGCGCTAAATGCTGGCTCAAGAGCACAGTCCCACCGCCCCAAGCGAATGACTGCTGTACCTCAGGTGTCAAAGGTGAACCCCGCACGGATCGCGTGGGCGGCGACTATCAGAGCACAAATGTGGACAACTGGGCGGCCTGCGCGACCGGATGCGCCTCGGATGCGCAATGCAGGGCTTGGACTTGGGTCAAGGCGGGGATACAGGGTCCTAGCGCTAAATGCTGGCTCAAGAGCACAGTTCCGGCGCCACAAGCCAGTGATTGTTGTGTCTCAGGCGTCAAATGACGTGCCTAGCCGATGAGGGGGTGACAACCATATTCAGAGCAAGGAGGAAGTGATGGAAATCGCAAATATGTGCGGAAGAACAGTCACTTTTGTAGCTATTGTTGCCGTCGCCTCTCTGGCTGGATCGATTGGCTTTGCCAAACAACTGCCGCGACAGGAAGATCGGCGTGAAACTGAGGCGCCATCCGCATCTTCAACCATCGAACGCAGTTGCGGTCCTGAAATGGAATTTGACAGAAACAGTGGTCGAATGGTCAGAAAAAACCGCGTCGATCTTATTGTGACTCAGGTTGAGCTGAAGCGTGGATCCGGGGAAAAAGTGGCAATTAAGCCAACTATCAAAAACAGATGCCCAGGAAGGATTACAAAAAATATCTCTGTCTCAATAGATGATGTCGTCGTCTCGTTCGGCACACCGCCTCCCAACACGCCGGTGACAACATCGTGGGTAGTACTTGGAACGGAAGCCTCCTACACGGTCACAGTGGATTACAATGATCAGGTGAGCGAGGTGAATGAGAGCAA
>JBJYXA010000173.1:64712-67115 GCA_046259705.1 Caldilineaceae bacterium | reverse complement strand
CCAGCGTGTCGCTCGTCGTATGGCGATAATCATACCCCAGATCGGCCAGCATGACCGCAGGGATACCTGCTTCCGTGAAGTGCGTTAGAGCATCAACCTCGTCTCGAACCTGCGGTCCCCGGAATTGCTCGCCGTAACCGAGTTTGTGCGCGGTTTCTCGCAACGCATCGACGATTGACTGCGAATCCGGTTCGACAGCGGCGATGTTGGCATCCGCTGCGGCGACGAGGTCGAGGTAAATGGCAACACTGGGCGAAGAACAGCGGGGCGTGTCGGTGGCGAGGCGCTGTACAAAGGTCTCGCTGCCCAGTGCATATTGCCAGCCGGGCAGGCCGCCGTTGTCTTCGCCATCGAAAAATACCAGGCAGACGGTTACATTGCTCTTCTCTACGTCGAGTACGCGAGCCAGTTCGAGAAGCAGCGCTGTCCCTGAAGCGCCTGCGTTTGCTCCAGGGGTGGGTATCGAACGCTTCTCCTCATCCGCATCTCGATCGGAAGCGATCCGGCTATCGTAGTGCGTGCTCAGAATGATAACGGGACCAGTCTCCGGACCGTCACCCTTCTGGGCAATGATGTTGTTTAGCGTTACGGAATCGCTCAGCGCGTACGGCTGAATAATTACGTCCCAGAGCCGTTCGCTGAGGTCGGCGGACAGCCAATCTCGAGTTTGCATGGAGGCTTCGGACCCAGGGACGCGAGGACCAAAGCTGAGTTGCTGGCCGAGGTAGTAGCGCGCCCGCTCTCCCGAGAAGGGCTCCAATGAATATGACGGTCCAAGCAGACCATAGAGAAGATAACCGAAATAGGCTACAGCGCCGCCCAAGATGGCGACGAGCACCAGTTCCACTGAGTAATAACGAAACGTTCTCATCCCGATTCTAGATAACGCCTACCGGGACCGCTCGGTTCGTTTCCGGAACAAAATCCGAATGGGCGTGCCCGGAAAGTCAACCGCTTCACGTATCCGATTCTCCAGGTACCGTTCATAAGAAAAATGCACAAGGTTGGGATCGTTGACGAATATGACAAAGGTTGGTGGAGAGATACTCACTTGCGTGGCATAGTAGAGACGAAGCGGACGCCCGCCCCGTGTAGGCGGCGAAATGCGGTCGTACGCTTCTCGCACGATCTGGTTCAATTCGGCGGTCGGAATGCGCTTCCTACGCGCATCCGCGACCTCCAACCCGGTTGGTAGTACCATATGAACGCGTTGCCTCGTCAGTGCGCTAATGTACAGCACCGGGACATAGTCCAGAAACTTCAGGTCCTCGCGCAATTGCTTTGTATAGCTATTCATGGTGTTGGAGTCTTTCTCCAAGGCATCCCACTTGTTGACGACCACCACCACGCCCTTCATCCTTTCCAAAATATAGCCGGCTACATGGGCATCCTGCGCGATGACGCCATCGGCCGCGTCAATGAGAAGCAATGCTACGTCGCAGCGATCGATGCTGCGCATGCTGCGCACTACACTGTACCGCTCGATGCCGGGATCCACCTTGCCGCGCCGGCGAATCCCCGCGGTATCGATAAGTGTGACTG
The DNA here is from genome assembly GCA_046259705.1 of Caldilineaceae bacterium. GTDB lineage: Bacteria > Chloroflexota > Anaerolineae > Caldilineales > Caldilineaceae > JASGTU01. The sequence goes on along the minus strand of JBJYXA010000173.1, from coordinate 65,573 downwards.
GCCGGCCGTCATACACCAGATCCATGTCTATCGGGTCACGGGTTGTTCCGGGAATCTCACTGACGATGGCTCGTTCCATACCGATTAGGGCATTCAGGAGGCTGCTCTTGCCCACATTGGGACGGCCGACAAGGGCGATCCGCACGCGATCAGTGTCGTCAACCTCGTCATAATCCGGCGGGAACGGCGGCAGGACCGCAACGACCTCGTCCAATAGATCGCCGACGCCCTCGCCGTGGTATGCGCTGATGGGCAATGGTTCGCCGATACCCAGATTCCAATACTCGGCCGCATCCAGCTTGCGTTGCTCGCCTTCGGTCTTGTTGACTGCGAGAAACACAGGGCGTTCGGTGGCGCGTAATACATCCGCAATGTCCGAGTCGACACCGGACATCCCCTCGCGGCCATCGACCACGAAGATAATCGCGTCCGCTTCTTCGACGGCAACGCGCGCCTGATTCTGGACGTGCTCGACGAATAACTCCGAGTCCAGAGCCAGCGCTTGAGACTGGGTGCGTCTCGCCTGCCCTAGCTCGGCCGGCGCCTCCAAGCCACCGGTATCAATCACGATGAAACCAACACCGTTCCACTCGCTATCGCCGTAGATTCGATCACGTGTGGTGCCGGGCACATCTTCGACGATCGCAGTGCGCCGGCCTATGAGGCGATTGAACAAGGTGGACTTTCCGACGTTGGGCCTGCCAACAAGCGCCACCACTGGTTTTCGTTTGGGCATTACGCGTTTTTTCCAGTTCCGGGAATTCGCTCCCGACTATGCAGCCGCCATATGTACCACTTGGTCATGGCGAAGAAGTCCACGTGGCGTCCGGTGTTCGGGTAGGCTCCGGCAACGCCGTGGGC
>JBJYXA010000173.1:4997-64612 GCA_046259705.1 Caldilineaceae bacterium | reverse complement strand
CGAAGAAGTCCACGTGGCGTCCGGTGTTCGGGTAGGCTCCGGCAACGCCGTGGGCACCAGTGTAGGCGCAAGTGTAGGCGTCCTAGTGGCAGTTTTTGGTGACGGCTGTGTGGCAGTGACCGACGAAGGCGTAACCGAATTCGATGGCGCAGAAATCGGCGTGTTCGTCGCCACGCCAGTTGTCGCTGGCGTCGTGGTTACCGGAGTCCCATTGTCCAACGGGCTCGTCACCGTAATTGGACGCGGCAACGGCGACGTCGGTTGCGGGGTTTGCGCAGAACCAGGCGCTTCACCAATGACAGATTTGTCCACGATCACCACTTCGACCTGTTGCGGAATCACGCCTTCCGACCGGATCTGGTCCGGCACGACGACGCGCGGCGTAACCGTGTGTACGCCGGCCAGAAGCCCAGTCAAGTCCAAGATCACGAACACATCGTCGGCGCCCAGCGATTCCAAAAGGGGCAGCGGCCCGCTCAAAATTACCTCGATCGTATCGAGGCCTACGCTTGCTTCCAGCCCCGGCCCAACGCCTTGTATGACGGGTTCCTGACGCACGGTCGTTCCACCTTCAATAGGCGCAATGCTGGCCGTCACATCTATGGCTTCCCCTTCAAGCACCGTCACGTTGTCCGGCACGATAAGAGATACACGGCGTTGGATCTCGCTGGTAGCGTCGGTGAGGGAGACCGGCTCCGTTTCAACAAAACCCGGCACAGCGCCAAGTACGTCGGCACTTCCGAGCAATACCACGGTCGACGGATTGACACGGACCGAGCTTAAGTGGTAGCCGGCAGCCGGTTGTCCTTCCAGGCTTACGCGAACGGCCACTTCTTTTCTGCCAGGCCATTCCTCCACCGGTACGACCACGCGCACGCGCTGTGGATCCACGGACACGCGTGAGAGGGCTTGACCCTGAGCGTCCAGTGCCGAGAGCACCTCAGTGCGCTCGACCTGATTCTTCGCGTTGCGCAGATAGACTTGGGCATTGGCAACGGACACCTGGTCTACCTGTGTCGACGGGCCGCTCACCGTAACGGTAATGGGCATCACGACCGGTGCCTGCCAATCGTAGCCAAAAGCGGTGCTGTCCATCACATCCACGCGTACTGGGACGGCCTTTTGCGTGACCCGGTCGAGCTGCACACGGAGCTGAGGCCTGGATTCAGTCAAGATCTTGACGCGGGGATCCTTGCTCTCTACCGTTACGGCCACGTCGTGTACTCCGGCATCCTGGCCGGTGAGGTCGAGGTAGGCGGTGAAGTCGCCGACTTCCAGATCGTCCCAGGAGCTTTTGGGCGCCTGGATCACAACGCGCACCGATTCATCACTTAGGTCTTGGAGCGGTTGTAGATTCTCGTCTAGCCCTCGCACCGATACAGGTATCCTTTCCGGAAACTCGTCTTGAACGATCGGGTCTTCCTGATTGATGGCGATAAGCCACACAATTAGGCCCAATAGGACAGATAGGGCCAGCGTTCCGAGCTGTTCGATTATGCGTCCCGAACGGGAACGCGATGTCTCACGCGAAAAAAGGCCCACTACATAGTTCCAACGGTGAGAGAACGGCAATCGTCATGCTCGCTGCGCAGGTTGGCCCCATCGGCGCCTGCCAACTGACGTTCCCTACATGAAGAAGTCGCTCAACAGCGTGCGCAACCGGCCACTGTCCAGGCGCAGAATACGTCCATTGCGAGCGACGGAAATTGTCCCCGTCTCCTCCGACACGACCAGCGACAATGCGTCGGCCTGTTCGGTGATACCGATTGCGGCACGGTGCCGCGTCCCAAGCTGGCTGTCCGACAGCCGTTGTTCGGTTAGCGGGAGCACACAGCTAGCCGCCAGGACGCGATTACGTCCGATGATGACCGCGCCATCGTGTAGCGCGGTGCCCGGATAGAATATCGACGTTAATAGCTCCGACGTTACTTCGGCGTCGACCGCGACGCCGCGGCCGATGAACTCGCCGAGCCCGGTGCTGCCTTCGAATACTATCAGGGCCCCGGTGCGCCGATCCGACATTTGCTCGACGGCGATGATCACCTCGTTGATCAGGCGCTGCGAGCCGGCGCTATCGTCCCTCCGCATCAAGAGTGGCGCGGTGCGGCCAACGCGTTCCAGTGCCCGGCGCAATTCCGGTTGGAAAATCACCGGGATGGCAACGAGAATCACGGCTGCGCTGTTAACCCACAGCCATTTAAATGCACTCAACTGCGCTGTCTGGTTGATCACCGCGATGATCAAGGCGATGACCAGAAGACCGCGCAAGAGCTGTACCGCCTGCGTCCCCCGAAACAACTGCAGCACAAAAAAGAACATCATGGATACCAGAGCGATATCCAGCAAATTGCGCCATTCCCGTAACCGGCTCAGGGACAGCAGGATGTCAGAAGTTTCTATCACGCGGGTGTTCGGCCCATTCCATTTCCTACGAACTTCGTCATTTTCGCTGCAAACCTATTGCATCCAAGCTACTGGAGCGGGATACCGCCAAGGAGATGTGCCAGCAAGGCCTTCTGAGCGTGAAGACGATTGTGTGCTTGCGGAAAGAGCAGACTGCGTTCACTATCCGCAACCTCGTCCGTGATCTCCTCTCCGCGGTGCGCAGGAAGGCAGTGCATCACGACAGCATCCGGGTTATTCGTCATTTCCATCAGGCGAGCATTCACCTGGTATGACGCCATGGCCTCGCGCCGCGCAGCAGTCTCTTCCTCCTGTCCCATGCTGGTCCACACATCTGTGTAGACCACATCCGCACCGGCCACGTCGTCGGGTTCAGTAGACACCATGACGTCGGCATCCGATGCAGCCAGGACGGCGTCATCGGGCTGGTATCCTTCTGGCGAAATGATACGGACGCTCATCCCAACGTGGCCCGCGGCCATGATGAGTCCTGTAGCGACGTTATTGGCGCCGTCGCCGAGGTACGCCAGCGTGAGGCCGGTCAAATCTCCGAAATATTCCCAAATCGTGAACAAATCAGTCAATGCCTGGCAGGGATGGTCATAGTCGCTCAATCCGTTGATCACGGGGACGCTGCCCCACTGGACCAGTTCCAGAATGTGCTGATGCTCGAAAACGCGCGCCATAATGCCATCTGCGTAGCCAGAAAGCACACGCGCCACGTCAGGAACGCTCTCGCGTGTGCCCAGACCTACCTCTTGTGGGCTGATATAGAATGCGTGGCCACCGAGGTGTTGCATGCCCATCTCAAAGCTTACGCGGGTGCGCAGGCTGGGCTTCTGAAATAACATGGCCAACGAACGATCGTGCAGGATCGGAGCGTTATGCCCCAGCCGCACGCGTTCCTTTTTCAGTTCCTTGGCGAGACGCATTAGCCCCCAAAACTGCTCAGGTTCCAGGCTTTGGATATCGATGAAATGCTGCAATGATGGAATCGACATGCTGACTTGCTCCGTTGATGATCTGTTTGATGATCACACCGGAAATCCGGCGCTCCGAAATTGCGGTTTCCGTGCGTTAAGAACCGAAGCTATCTGCCACAACAGGATTACTCAATTCCCCAAGGCCCTCAATCGCCACGACCATGGTGTCCCCGGGCCGCACCGGCCCCACACCGGCCGGCGTCCCTGTCATGATGACGTCGCCCGGCACTAGCGTCATGAATGCGGTGACGTAGGAAACGATGCGCGCAACAGAGTGAATCATCAGGTCAGTGTTCGATTCTTGGCGCAGTTCCCCATTGACCCAACATCGCAACGTACGTCCCGAGTGATCGTAATCGGTGTCCACCCAAGGACCGATTGGCCCGAAGGTATCAAACCCTTTTCCGCGCGTCCACTGCCCGTCCTTGCGCTGCAAGTCCCGCGCCGTCACATCATTGGCGATCGTGTAGCCGAAGATGACGCCGGCAACGTCAGACTCACTCACATGCCGGCAGCGCCGGCCGACGACGACGGCCAACTCACCCTCGTGATCCACGCGCTCACTCAGCGTTGGATAGACAACCGGCGCATCCGGTCCAACGATCGTGGTCGGCGGTTTCAAGAATATGAGCGGCTCCGGCGGCGCTTCATTCCCGAACTCGGCTGCATGCTCGGCGTAGTTGCGGCCCACGCAGGCCACCTTGGTCGGTGTGACAGGGGCCAGCAAGCGTACTTGATCGAGCGGCTGCGGCGGACCGGATACCTCGATTTCGTCCTCGGACGAATAGCAGACGTGTGGCGCCCGGGCCACCGGGCAGACCGCATCGTCTATCAAAACGCCCCATTGCGGGCGTTGCCATTCATCCGGAACGCCTGTGATCGCATTCACGAAACGTACTACTCGCATGGTCAGTTCCTAGCCTCAGGGTGTTGATGTTTGAGGTTGCGATCCTCGTTTGCTCGAGAACCGTATTGCCCTTCTGCGTTGTGCTCTAACTTATGTAAAGCAAGTCTGGTTAATGATCAGGCGGAAGTCACATCCAAGAAATGTACTTGCCTTGCGCACCATCACCATGCGTTCCAGAAAGATCTCGAAGTACTCCATGACCTGGGCGTAATTCGTATCAATTTCCAGTTCCAGTGCGATGACCTTGTTCTCGGGCTGGACCCGTACAAAACTTCGTGTTGTCGCGTAGTTCACCCGATCGTGGATATCAAAGTCTTCCATCACGGGGTTTTGTACACGGCTGCGATGGACATCTGCCTTATCGGCCACTATGAGCGCTGCCGACACAGGCGTCGTGGGCGTACCTCGCTCTTCTTCGTGGTTGCCGATGGCGTTCATCACGGTAGCATATTCGTCCGCCGGCATGCCGAGCCGGCGAAGAATACGCCACGCCATTAGGCTGCTGCTCTGCGCGTGCGCGTGCCGATGTATGACGTTTCCGATGTCATGGAGATGCCCGGCGATGTGCGCAAGTTGGCATGTCCGTTCCGGATAGTCCATGTGTTCGAGTATGTTGGATGCGATGTTTCCCACGAGGCCCGCGTGACGCTGACCGTGTTCGGTATAGCCAAGCGCCTGCAGAGCCTGATTGGCCTGTCGCAACAAGGCGATTACTTCCGGATCATTTCGCACGTCCTCGATCGTCACGTCACGAAGGCCAGTCGCCTCACGGGTGACATTGCCCTCCGTTCCCACTGCTGAACCTGACAATGCATCCATCCGTATCCCATCAGCCTCTCTCATTGCGCCGTCGGCGGTGAGACCGAGATTTTGCCCCTGCATGTACGTCTCCTAAAAATGACCTTTGAAATCAAACCGATAGACTCTGGCTAACAGCTAACGCGCTGGCCAACATAGCCAACAGCCACCAAATATTCAGCCGCGCGGCTGGCAGACGCCGAGAGATGGTGAACCACGTAGGCAACCACAACAGGATGAGCACCACCAGCCATATGGGTTGCTGAACGTACACGAGCAGGAGCGCAATCCCGATGTCGGCTCCCGCAAGCAGCGCAATCCCCGGTACATCCGTGATGGAACCAAGTACTCGCATCTCGCCCCAGTTGTGCACGAACCAGAGCAAAACTAACCCGACCAGTGCTCTCCAACTTTCGTGACCGCTGCCCACGCCCAGAAGTAGCAGCGTCAAGCACCACGGGAGACCAATGGTCACGGCGCTGTGCAGCAAGGCGGGCAAGGCGCGGTCGGTATGCCGCAGTATCCATCCGGCAGCCGTGATTGTCACGACGAACAACGTTAGCCAGACCGCGGAGGCGCCCAACACGAGCGCAATTGCCAGCGACACAACCAACGTAGGCAATCCCACGCGCAAGACCAGGTGCAGTACACCGCGCGTGTCCTGCCCTAGCACCAACTCCGCAGGCGACCCCGGTTCAAAATAGGGCAATGATGCTGCAGTAGCATTGAGGTCGCGCTCGCGCAAGGGCAATAGTTCGGTTCGCCCACCGGCTAGCCGCCACATGCTTCCCCAAAGCGGATCCGCCAACAGCCAAAGCAACAAAATGGAATCCCAATCCGCACGCAGCGGTCCAATCATGAGACCGGCCGACAGCAAGCCCGCCAAAATCGCCCAACCGGCCGTTGGCCGCAGCGGGAATCGGTTGAGCCAAAATTGAGCGTTGACGGTGGCGCTGCCGGTGAGATCGATATCAATATCGCCATGCGAGGTGAACGCAGCGCGTGAGACATCTCGCAGGCGCGACCAGGCACGAGCGAAGCGCTCGCCCACACCGGAACTGAATTGCTCAGATAATCGGGCCACACGCCCCCCGTTGTCTAGCCGTCTGCCACCCAATACGCGCGGAGCCAAAAAAACCCACACGAAGCGCAGATCGCTCGCATGGGTTCAGCACCCTTCCTGAGTATACCAGAACTCGAAAAATGGCGGTAAAGCTATGCCAGAATGGGGAGACGCCCGGCATCAATTACGGCGTTGGCTTCCATGGCATCAAGCATTACGACTTCACCGTCCATATGGGCGGGCAGCGGCTCCCGGCTGCGCACTGAGATCTGCCGGCACTTCAGCATGCGCACGGCTTTGGCGTCCGTATGTTTGCCCACAAGGACCCGGGGAAGCAAAGATATTAGTCCGACGCGCGAGACGGCTCCGGCCATGGCTACGTCGAACAGCTCGTCGTCCACTAACGCATCTGGCGTCAGGTAGAAAGCGCCCCCTGTCCGCTTCGCGTTCCCAATCGATACAATCGTTATCTCCTGTTCCAGTGAGTGGCTCTGGCCCTGGTCGTCAATCCATTCAATAGTTGCAAGGGGCGTAACATAAGAACGCAGCGCACGGAATGCCGCGACAAGATAGAGGGGCCCGCCAGTCAAGCTCCGTATCTGGTCGCTCTCTCGGGTGACCGATGCTTCGAGCCCGAAGCCTAGACTATTGTGGAAATAACGGTGCACTTCTCCGCTGTGACCCTTGACGGTCGCCAGACCGAGATCGACGCGGCGAACCCGTCCGGATAGAATGGCAAGGGAGAGGGCCTTGGCGTCGGCAGTAAGGCCGAGGGAGTGAGCGAGGTCATTACCGCCGCCAATAGGATAGATCCCGATGGGGAGAATTGGCCGATCATCGTGCGGCGAAAGAGCTGCGCCGTTGATGACTTCATTGATGGTTCCGTCGCCGCCCGCCGCCACGATGGCCGAGTAACCTGCTTTTGCGCCGCCGGCTGCAAGTGCAACCCCCTGTCCCTTGCTCTGCGTTGCCACCAAATCGTGTGCAATATTGGCCTCAGCAAACGTGCGCGTCAGCTCAGCGATGCGGCCGGCGGCGCGCCCCCTGCCTGCACCAGGGTTATGAATAATCAGTACGCGAATATCAGCAGACATGGTATCGGCTACTTCTTCCGGACTAATACTATCGCATCTCGAGCCGGCACACGAAGATGGCTCAGCATTTCCTCCTGTGCAACGTACTCTCCGCGTCCCCACTCGTTCAGCCAGCGGTCGCCGTTCTGCAGCCAACCGGCTCCATCAAGTGAGATGGTGGCGACTGCGTGGTTGGCGTTCAGAAGCACTAGAATCGTTTCAGCATCGGCGCTACGGATGAAGCCGTAGATGCCATCCTGCGAGAAGACCGTGCGAAAGCGGCCTGACCGAAGGGCAATATGCTTACTGCGCAGCCGTATCGCTCTGCGGTAGTGATCGCGAAGGGCGCTGTTCCAGCTGTCCTGGTCACCCCAAGGGAAGGCACCTCGACAATCAGGGTCGGTCCCGGCGGACAGGCCGATCTCGTCACCATAATAGATACATGGCGCACCCGGCATGGTCATCTGAAAGAGAACGCACAAGCGAAGTGCGGATTCATCCTCACCCAGAATCCACAAGGCGCGCGCAGTGTCGTGGCTATCCAGCAGGTTGAGTTGTGCCAGTACCGTCTCTAAGTCATAGATGGAGATGCTATGCTCGATTGTGGCTGCGAAATCGGCTGCGCTCAGTCTTGTCAACTCATACCCGCCCGGTTTATGGTCGGTACGTAAGGTCTCGCTCCCGAAAAAGCCCAGGGCGGCGCGGCTGAAGACGTAGTTCATGATGCCGTCGAAACGATCGCCACGCAGCCATTCCTGTGCATCGTGCCAGATTTCGCCAACCAGGTACGCTTCAGGGTTGGCATCGCGCACGCGGCGACGAAATTCCCGCCAGAATTGAGCATCGTCGATCTCTTCCGGCACATCGAGCCGCCATCCATCCGCGCCAAACTCCATCCAATACGCGGCGGCCCGCAACAGGTATTCTCGCATCCCCGGGTTGGTCACGTTCAGCTTGGGCAAAGCATGCAATCCCCACCAAGCGCCATAGTTGGGATCAATCCCCGCCGTCGCCGGATACGGATGCAAGGGCCAATCTTCGATATAGAACCAGCCCACATAGGGCGAGTCTCCGCCGTTCTCCAGCACATGGTGAAATGGCCAGAAGCCGCGGCTAGCATGGTTGAATACACCGTCCAGCACCACCCGCATGTCCCGACTGTGGGCGGCGTCGAGCAGTTCACGCAGGGCCGCATCACCACCCAGTAGCGGATCCACCTGAAAGTAATCATACGTGTGATAGCGGTGATTGCTTGCCGATGCAAAGACGGGGTTTAGGTAGAGCGCATTTACACCGAGGTCTTGCAGATAGTCGAGCCGATCGACGATGCCCAGCAGATCGCCTCCCTGATATCCCTGTTGCGCGGGGGGAGCGCCCCAGTCTCGAAACGTGATTCCGAGCGGGTGCTGGATGCGCGGACTGCGGGCAAAGCGGTCGGGGAATATCTGGTAGAAGACAGCGTGCTTCACCCAGTCCGGTGCAGATGGCGAAATATGAACAATGGAAGTCATGGTTGCCTTCGACTTGACGTAGTGTAGGGCGGCTCTGTATTTGTAACGCGGACCACCAGCCGTTTCACGTAGATGGTAATGAAAACAGGATGCACACGCGAGCCGGGCAAATCATCGGAGAGCCACTTCTCTCGCTCCAGTTACGGATCTGTAGTATAGTAAGATAGCGGTTCAAGAATGGAAAGTATCGTTTTGGGACTGCAATTCTGCACCGCTTTCGATTGTAGGACGCGCGTTTGCATTCGCCTCATACAGGAAGCACGCCACGTGCTAGGCCAGCGTATGTCAAAGGTATCTTTTCCATACCCACGCACCCTCGTCCACTTCCTCGCTGCCGCGTTTTTCATCATGGCGTTGCCCGCCTGCTCACCTGGCGGCCTATTCAGCGGCGACATGATGTATGCGCCCCACCGCTCGATGGAGTCAGACGTGGAAATACAGCGGTCCGCGCTTTCGGCGCTATCCGAAGGGGATCGGACTGGGCGCATCGTACTCAGCGAAGAGGAGTTCTCGAGCCTAATTCGTGCTATGGTAGTCGACGATTCCAATGGCGAGTCTCTTGTCAAAGATGTCGTCGTCTGGCTCGAGCCGCAAACGGTCTATGTGAAGGTGTTGCTGCGGAAAGGAGCGGTTCCAGGCGTACCTACTGAGACAGCGCTCAACCTTCAAGGTCGCCTTCGGACAGAAGATGGTCGCCTCAAGCTTGAGGTGGAGCGCGCCAGCGTTGGCGTCATTCCACTCATGACGCCGGCTCTGCTAAACCTCGTCCAGTCACAACTTGAGACGACCGTATTCAATCTCGTGGACCGCGTCTCCCCGCTTGGCGTTGCTGTCGGCTCGGGAACAATCACCATCGACGTCCCTTAGCCGTTTTCTTTTCCTGTGGCACAGATGGCTAACGTTCTCGGCGTACGAGCTACTGGACTGTGCCCGCACCACGCAGGCGCGCCAGCATCTTCTCCAGCCGGCCGGCCGAATCATCGAGGCCGCCGGGGCGACTTCGTTGCAACCACAGGGTCCGAAATCGCTCGATGAGTGTCTCCAGTTCGGCGGCGAGGATTCGTCGCGTCCCGCCGTCTACGGCCTCGACAGGCTTATCCACGCCCACGGCCAGTCGGGCAATACCCAGGCGTGCGGCCCACTTCAGCATGTCGATGACCCACAAATACTCCGACTCGACCAGTTCTGCGTCAGGACGTTGCATGTCGCTACTGACCACTTTGGCCGCCAAGGCGTCAAGGTAAGCTTCTGCGCTGCGCAATGTCTCCTCCGTCGTGCCGTCCGCGAATCGCCCGGCGGGCAATGCGTCGGGAAGGATCAGAAGCCAGAAGAGCGGTGAACTATTGTGGATTTTGGCGCCCGCATGTGCATACGCCAGACCTAGGTCGTACGCCAACTGCCCCATGACGCCAGCTCTATCGCGGAATACGTGCTGGTCCAACATAGCAGCCCAATTAGGTTCCTGGTCGGTCTTTGCAGTATCGACGTTCCAGGACATAGCAGCGCCCACGAGATAACCGAGGTAGCTCACTGGCGGCGGCTGCATGTGACCGTTGTCACCCCAGTCCGTGTTTAAGAAACCGATAGCGCCGTTCTCGAAACCATTGACCGCGGCATTGCGAAGATTGCCTATCGCATTGTCGGTGCGACCGGCGAGGGTATTCCAGCTGCTGGTCCCTGGACATACGTAGAAACTGCGGCCAGATTCGGCGATCAAGCGCGTATGCTGGTCAAACGGATAGTCCGCCTCGTAGCCCCATTCCAAAGCTAGTACATCACGAGGCAGTTCGACCAACAGGTCTGGCTCATCTCGTACGATAATGTCGCTCCAAAATTGCATGGTGCGGCCATGTCGCATAGATAATTCGTGGATCTTCTTGAGGAAATCGATATATACAGCGCCCGCACCCTTATCTTCGCAGATCTCCTTCGAGCGTCCCATGCCTAAATCATAAGTTTCGTCCAGGCCAACGTTAAACTGCTTACTTGAGAAATTGGGCAGAAGCTGCGCGTACATCTCGGCCAGCAACCCGATACTCCGTGGATCTGTCGGACACAGGCTATACGGTTCCTTCTTGGACGTAAACGGATGAAGAATGCCGTCGGGCACCTCCGCTAGCGAGCGGTACTTGTCGTATTTTAGCCAGCGATGCATGTGGCCAAAGCTATTCTGATTAGGAACCAGCTCCATGTGTCTTTCGAGACAGTATGCGTCGAGTTCGAGCACGTCTTGTGGTGTAATCGGGCTCAGACCATCCCACACGATCTCGTGTCCGGCGTAGGCAAAAGTATGCTCCGTGTAGAGCTGGAGTTGATTTACTTTGAGGCCTGCAAGCATGTCGACCAGCTCGTAGAGCGTCTCCATGGTCGGAACGCGATCGCGGCTGACGTCCAGCATCACGCCACGATAGGGAAAGTCGGGCCAGTCCTGAATCTGTAGAACCGGTATCGCGCCGTCGTCATCCGGCCCGCAGTAGAGATCGAGCAATTGGCACAGCGTGCAGACGCCATAGAACAAACCGGCCCCGTCAGCGCCCGTAATCAACACGCGTGACGGATCCACCGTGAGTCGATAGCTCTGCGGCTTGGGACACAGTGCGCTGTCGATCACGAGCACTATGTCGCCAAGTTCGTTTCCCGGACTTGCCGTGATTTGGGCGTCGACATCCAAACTCCTCAACGCGTCTTTCAGCCACTGCGCAGTGAATAGCTGCGACGATGTATGGCTGAGGATGCGAACGCTGCCGGCATCGGCCACGTAATACACACCTTCGAATACCTGTAGTTCCTGCGGTTGGGGCGCGAGGAGCGAAAGCTTTCTCGTCATGCGTAAGTCTCCCAATTCGTGTACTCTTGCGGCATGGATAAAGGCACCACTCGATGCGCACGGATCTGGATACGTGCAGATCTGACCTGTTGCCAACGGGATCTATGTAGGGCATCACTTGCCCTTAGTGAAGCGAACTCGCCATCAGAGATGCAACATAATATACTCGGAATCGCGCCTTGCCGGCAAAGCCATTGCGCTTGCGTGTGCTTCGCGGACCACACGCCTTAGCCATAGCTTCATGGGCGTATTCTTACGCCTGCAGGATTCTCGTCGAGGCAATGCATCGGACCACAAATCTTGGCGTATTCTCGGTTGCGTTCTAGAATCCCGTTGATGTAAAGAGTTCCATCGAGGGGGCTAGAGGGCGACCCGTAGCAGCAGTGCTTAGGAAAGTGTGCCTTACGTCTACGCCCCGAATCAGCCATCTAGTTCATTGAGGAAAGTAAATTGTCTGAAGACGAGTTGGCACTGACCGCCACTGTCGCTTGTGCGGGTTGAGCGTCTAAGCTCCCGCCAGGGACATTGTCGCAGGTCGTGCGACAACTAGCCGGATTCTTTCCGGCAACTGAATACCCCGAAGTCCTGATTGGCCTGGGCGAACCGGATGATGCAGCCGTTATCCGCATCGACGAGTCGCGGGCGCTGATCAAGACGGTGGACTTCTTTACTCCGGTGGTAGACGATCCTTGGACCTTCGGCGCTATTGCCGCAGTGAACGCGATGAGCGACGTCTATGCCATGGGTGGTGATGTCGTCGCATGTCTGAATGTCGCCGGCTTCCCCAATGAATTTCCCAACGACTACATCGTGCAGATTTTCGCAGGCGGCGCAACGAAAGTACGCGAGGCCAAGGCGGCCATTACCGGCGGGCACACAGTCGTCAGTCCGGAACCTTTCTACGGCCTAAGCGTAACAGGCTGGGTGGACCCGTCGCGCATAATGCGCAAAGGCGGCGCCCGTCCAGGCGACAGACTGTTCCTGACCAAACCGCTTGGCACCGGCATTATCACCACGGCAGCCAAGGTTGCAGGCAGGGGCGAGACACAGGAACACCGCGCAGAAAGGCGCATGGAAGGCAAACCGGATATAGACGTGCATGATCTGGACGCGGCAGTCATTTCCATGCTGAATCTCAATCGTACCGCGAGCCAGGTGGCTCAAGAGGCGAATGTGCGCGGCGCTACGGACATAACCGGGTTCGGACTACTTGGTCACGCTGCTGAAATGGCCATAGCCAGTAGTACCGAAACCGGCGCCGCACTGAGGATTCGATCAGCGGAAGTACCGGCGCTTTCCGGAGTGCGCAAGTACATAGAGGCCGGCTACCTGACTCGAGGCTCAACGCTCAACCCGAGCGAGTTCGGCGAGCACGTGCATTTTGCGCCGGATGTGCCCATGCCTATTCGAACGTTGATGTGGGAGGCGGAAACAAGTGGCGGATTGTTGCTCGCCGTCCCAGAACACGAACTGGACCGCTTCCGCCAGACAGCCTTCAAGCGACGTCTGCAATGCTGGGAGATTGGCGACGTCGTTGCGGGTGAAGGCATCGAAGTCTCCTAGGCGCAGGTTGCTCCTTTTCAGGTTTGTCATTTCTACGCGTATACAAGTGCTGGCGGCTTAGCCAGATAGTTTTGCGGGGTCAAGCCGCCACAGCGGCCGGCCTAGCGGATGACAGTCGGCACAGCGGCCACGCCGTCACCCACCGCTCCCAACGGAGATGAGTCAGAATGAACATCAAACAGATCAAAGCAGTCGAGATTGGGTTAGTTGCCAGTCCAATCACGAAACCGCGCGAACCAAGCCGCAATGAGATGTATCGCATGGGGCGGCCGCTCGACCGATATCCAGATCAAAGTAAATTGGGCTTTCCCCGCTCGTGGCCGCGTGCGGCCTGCATCGTCGAAGCTGACGACGGGACGTGGGGATTCGGCATCACGATACATGGCGGCCCGATCGTACGCATAATCAACGACCTTTTTGCTCCCCTGTTGGAGGGGCAAAATTGCATGGCAACGGAAAGGCACTGGGATGCGATGGTGCGCGCCAGTGCCGCCTTCGGAGCTACCGGCCTGACCAGCTATGCGATCAGCGCGGTCGACGTCGCCCTATGGGACCTCAAAGGCAAGCTACTCGGGCGGCCGGTCTACGAACTGCTTGGCGGCCCTCAGAAGGAGTCTATCCCCTGTTACGCCACGGGTTTTGACAGTGCATGGTACATGGAACTGGGCTTCAAGGCTACAAAAATCTTCACCCCCTATGGCCCGCAAGACGGGCTGAACGGTCTGCAGCGCAATGTGGAGCTGGTCGCCGAAACGCGTGAAACTGTGGGCAATGACGTGGAACTGATGCTGGATTGCTGGCTCTCGATGGATGTGGAATACACGGTGCGTTTGGCCGAGATGGTGCGTCCCTACGGTCTCAAGTGGCTAGAAGACTACGTACGCTCCGACGATTCGGCAGGCTATGCTGTTGTTCGCGAACGCGTGCCATGGCAGACCTTGGCATCGGGCGAACACTGGTATCTTCCAACTAAGTTCGCCGAAGCTGCGAACGACCATGTGGTCGATATACTGCAGCCGGATGTTTTGTGGGCAGGAGGGATTACGTCGGCAATTAGGATATGCCACATTGCTGAGGCTGCAGGACTCAGCGTCATCACGCACGCGGGCATGAACTATCCCTTCGGCCAGCATCTGGCCTATGCCATGCCCGCGATCGAATGGGGTGAACGCTCTGAGGGCGTATCAGCGCCGGGCGTTCCACTGGAAGAGATGACGTTGCTTCCCGGTACGCCGGCGATCCAGAACGGCAGTGTGCGCCCCAGCAATGCACCGGGGTTCGGCCTGGAGATCACCAAGGAGTGGCTGGAGGAACGCGCGGTCTAGAGCCCGTCTATGCGGTGACGCCATCTTCTGAGGTATCCAAGGGAAGTCCCAGGGCGTCCGCGATATCCTGGCGCGCCTTGTCCGAGAGCGCCTTTGCACTGTCGTCAGGGCGTGGATGCACGACGTCCAGCGGAATGACGTCTACATCGACATGACCTGTGTACTGCACCATGCGCCAAATGGAGGACCACATTCCTTCGCCTTCGGCGGCGGCGCGCCATAGGACCAACTCCAACGGCTGGTAGCGTATTGCACATGGCATGTACGGAATGCCGCCCTCGACTGCTATCCGAAACGCGCCGTGGCGGAACGGAAAAAGCGTGTCACCCGGGCCAAGTCGTCCTTCGGGAAATAGGGCTACGGGTGGTCTATCGCTCTCCTTAAGGGTCCGTGCGATCTCCTTGCTGGCAGCTACCCGGGAACGAGGGTTTTCGCGCTCCACGAACATGGACCCTATATGCTTGGCAGTGAATCCGATAAGGGGACGATCGCGCACGTCATGAGCCGCCAGAAAGCGCATGGGCAGGCAATAATATAGCACAACGATATCGAGCGCCGACACATGATTCGGGAAAACGAGGCCCCCATGGGAACGGATGCGAGCCATGTCGGTGCAGTGGACACGTATGCGGAAAATAAAGCAGAGGAAATGGATCACCGCAAACACCGACCACGATGTTAGCGGGATGCCGCGAATCTTGACCGGAACTAAGCTGGTCACAGCCACGCTCAGTGCGGCCAGGGCAATAACAAACACTGCAAGCCCTATCCTTATCCCGCCAAAGATTTTTCTCATCTCGTCCCTCCGAGTCGCCTTTCATGGAGCCGTTTCGCGGAGAATCTTATCATAAACCGCCATGGTATAATGGCCACGGTCCGGTGTATGCGCACAAACACGGCCCTCTCGAGACGACGAGGATTCCGGCTTCCAGGAGCGACGGTCAGAGCACAGAGGTCCCAAATGCACAGACTTCCTGTACGGAAGATCATGACGTCGGATGTGGTCACGGCTGGCCCGGACGAACTGGCGGTAGATGCGGCCGAAACCATGGAGACACACGGCATACGCCATCTTCCCGTCGTGGACGATGAGGGCTGTCTCATCGGTATCGTCACCGACAGCGACATACGCGAGGCGGAGACCGTGGACAGTATGCTGAGTAGCTACGATCCGCAAACGGATCCCCGCTGGTTGACCGTTGCCGACATCATGACGACAGAACTCGTTACGGTCTCGCCAGACGCTACGGTGGGAGAACTGGCGGCAATTCTCATTGAGAACAAAGTTGGGGGCGCCCCTGTCGTGGAACCCGATGCTGCACGACCTGGCCGCAAGCGACTTGCCGGCATCGTCACCGAGACGGACATATTCAGGACAATAGCCGCCGCGTGGAAGGCAGAGTCGGCCGGCGACAGGTGACGGGTACCACACTTTATTACTCGATTGTGTCCGGGCCGACTAATGAGCGGAGGCGCCACCGCGTATCTCGTGGATTATCCTAGGTAGCGTGTCTACGACGTAGGCGACATCCTCCGGGCTGCTGCTTCGCCCCAGAGTAAGCCGCAGGGCCCCGACCGCATCCGAGGCCGGAACGCCCATGGCAGTTAGCACGTGACTGGGCTCCTGTGCGCCACTGGTGCAAGCACTTCCGCTGCTGGCAGCGACCCCGGCCATGTCCAGACCAATAAGAAATCCCTCTGCTTCCACGCCTTCGATCACGAAGCTGGCGTGATTGGCCAGACGGTGCTCGCGCGAGCCCGTCAGTCGCGCTCCGTCGACGCCTTCCAAGATCCCGCCGATTAGCTGGTCACGCAATGTACGGAGACGATCCGCTTCCTCCTCTCGCTCCTGTTCGCCAAGTACAAGCGCAGTAGCCATCGCAGTAATGAACGCCACATTTTCCGTGCCGGCACGGTGTCCGTTTTCGTGCCCGCCTCCGACCAGGTAGGACAAATAGGGGGTGCCACTACGTAGGTAGAGAAAGCCCACGCCTTTTGGGCCGTAGAACTTGTGAGCGCTGACGCTCAATGCGTCTACGTTCAGGTCATCCACATTGAGTGGGAGCTTTCCTGCGGCCTGTACCGCATCACTGTGGAATGGCACGCCGCGTTCGTGACAGGTTGCGCCAAGTTCAGCAATTGGTTGCACAGTTCCGACTTCGTTGTTGACATACATCACGCTCACGAGCGCAACGTCTGAACCGTCGCCCAAAAGCTGGGCCAGTGCTGCCGGATTGACGCGGCCTTCGCCGTCGACGGGAAGAAGAGCGAGGTCAAAAC
This sequence comes from Caldilineaceae bacterium, assembly GCA_046259705.1. Taxonomy (GTDB): domain Bacteria; phylum Chloroflexota; class Anaerolineae; order Caldilineales; family Caldilineaceae; genus JASGTU01. The sequence goes on along the minus strand of JBJYXA010000173.1, from coordinate 47,879 downwards.
CGTAATGATCCCGCATATCCTCCGCTGTATACAGGACGGCCTCGTGTTCGATAGGCGATGTGATGATGCGGTTGGCGCCCATTTTCTCACGGCGGGCGATGGCAATGCCCCGCAATGCGGCGTTATCGCTTTCCGAACCACACCCGGTAAATATCACTTCTCGCGGCTTGGCGCCGATGACGCCGGCGATCGTACGGCGCGCTTCCTCAAGGACGACTTTGCTCCTCCGGCCAAAGCTGTGCATGCTCGAAGGATTCCCGTAGAATTCTGCGAAATAGGGCTCCATGGCCGCTAGCGCCTCGGCGCGAACGGGCGTCGTTGCCGAGTGATCCATATAGATAGGCCGTCGTTCGTTTGACATTGGTTCACCCCTAGAAAGTCAAGTATCTGTCGCCGGCGAATTGTAGCATCGCTGCAACCGGCCAACAACCGGCAGGCGGACTCTTCGCTGTCGCCGGCGATGGACTATCGTGCTATGGCCGCGGGCTCTGAAATTTGACCGGACCCGTCTCGCATTTTACAATATCAGATGAGGCGTTGTGATAGGGTTCACAATGTCTCAGCGCTTCTGTAGTTTCCGATTCTCGCGCGGGTCAACCTGTGTGCATTTTCCGCAGGGCAGCGTGATATTTGTAAGTCGACATAGGCCCGCTATTGCGATACCACCCCACCGGACTGAAATGCGTGGAACCATTTGCATCATTCGTAGCAGGCGCAGCGAGCAGCCTATGGTTGGGTAGCCCGTCTAGCAGTTCCTGTCCGCCCCTGGACAGGCCAGTGAATGTTTCGTCAAAGGCGACGAAACCCCCGCTTCTGACCTCTTATGCATTTTTCAATCGTCAGGCTGGTTTCGGTACTTCTATGGCTGGCAAATTTGGGAGGCTGTCCGGCCCGACCTAGCGTCCGTCAATACCCGTAGCCAGCATTCGCACTTTGCGAAACACTAAAACTGTTTATCCCAGAGGAGGAAAAAGTTGTCTACTGTCGAAGTTGTACCTGTCGTTATCTCCCTCGTTGTGGGGATTGCCGGTGTGGCATTCGTGGTGTACACGCTGCTCGAGCTGCTTAAGAAGGATACAGGCAACGACACGATGCGGGAGATCTCCCATGCCGTGCAGGAAGGCGCCTCGGCGTTCCTGAATCGCGAATACACCTATCTCGCGATCTTCGTTGTCGTTGTGGCAGCCGTCATTGCCTTCTTCATCGACTGGCAGACTGCCGTCTGTTTCGTGACAGGCGCGCTCGCTTCCGCGGCGGCCGGCTACCTGGGCATGTGGACCGCAGTACGCGCTAATATTCGCACGACCTCGGCATGCATGCGTAGCCTGAATGAAGGGCTGAATGTCGCGTTCAGCAGCGGGACGATTATGGGGATGGCCGTCGTTTCCTTCAGCCTAATCGGTATCTCGGTCATGTACCTCATCTTTGGCGGCGATGTGACCTATGTGGTCGGCTTTAGCTTCGGCGCGAGCAGCATTGCCCTGTTCGCCCGTGTCGGCGGCGGTATCTACACCAAGGCTGCTGATGTAGGCGCTGATCTGGTCGGCAAAGTTGAGCAGGGCATTCCCGAGGACGATCCTCGCAACCCGGCCACTATTGCCGACAACGTCGGCGACAACGTGGGCGACGTGGCCGGCATGGGCGCCGACCTGTTCGAGAGCTACAGTGGTTCCATCATCGCTGCTGCAGCCCTGGGCGCCGGCATTGCGTTGGCAACAGGGTCGTTCAACGCCCTGGTCACGCTCCCGTTCGTCGTTGCATCGGTTGGCATCATTGCGTCCATCATCGGCAGCTTCCTCGTGAAGACAGATGAGGGCGCAACCCAACAAGATCTGCTCAACGCACTGCGCAAGGCGATCTATGGCGCCTCAGTAATCGTTCTCGTGTTATCCGCAATAATCGTCATTTATGCGGATGCCGGGTGGCGGTGGTGGCTCGTAATCCTGATCGGCTTGATTGCCGGCAACGCGATTGCCTTCAGCACGGAGTACTTTACCTCCTACGATGCGCGGCCGACGCGCGGTATCGCAAAGGCATCCGAGACCGGCTCCGCGACCCTCATCATTCAAGGTCTTGCGGTAGGTATGCTTAGTACCGTACCGCCCGCCCTGATCGTAGCCTTTGCGATCATTCTGAGCTTCTTGCTTGGCACGGGCGCCACCATGGGCTCGATATCGGGCGGACTCTTTGCCGTCGCCATCGCCGGCGTCGGCATGCTGAGCACGCTGGGTGTTACGCTGGCCAGTGACGCCTACGGCCCTGTTGCCGACAACGCAGGCGGTCTGGCCGAGATGTCGGACCTGCCGCCAGAAGTACGCGACCGCACAGATGCGCTGGACAGTCTGGGCAATACGACCGCCGCGACGGGCAAAGGCTTCGCCATAGGCTCTGCGGTCTTGACGGCTCTAGCGCTAATGGCCGCATACGTCGAAGCGGTCAAGATTAACAATCCTGACTTCACGATGAACATGCTCGACAAGACCATGTTGCCGGGCATCATTATCGGCGCCATGATGCCATACTTGTTCTCTGCCCTAACCATGACGGCTGTCGGCAAGGCAGCATACGAGATCGTTCTGGAGGTTCGCCGGCAGTTCCGCGAGATCCCGGGGCTGATGGAAGGTGAGAACAAGCCGGACTACAGGACATGCGTCTCCATCAGCACCAAGAGCGCTTTGCAGCAAATGATCGCCCCCGGCCTGCTGGCCATTATCGTGCCGTTGGCAACCGGGTTCATCCTGGGCGCCGAAGCGCTGGCCGGTATGCTCGTCGGCGCCATCGCTTCCGGCTTCATGCTGGCGGTGATGATGGCCAACTCCGGCGGCGCGTGGGACAACGCCAAGAAATGGATCGAAACCGGCGAGATGGGCGGAAAGGGTTCCCCTGCCCACAAGGCCGCCGTCGTGGGCGACACCGTGGGCGATCCGTTCAAGGACACCAGCGGTCCGTCGCTGAACATTCTGATCAAGCTGATGAGCGTCGTCAGCTTGGTGTTCGCTGGACTATTTGGCTCAGGTCTCTTCTAGGCGTGCGCAAGAAGTACGCATTCGCATAGGGTTTCGGCAGCCAACCAAGCCGTCGAATACAGGCGGGGGTCAAGTGATCCCCGCCTGTATTCTTGTTGATTCCCGGAGGGTCTCCTGTCTTGCCGTTGTCGACTACCGGGAAATTCCTTGACAACCCAGGTAAACAGCCCTATACTCTTGTCCAACTATACGAAATGAACTATGCGAAGTTCGTTGCGTAGACAAGTTTGCGGATCGTGCCGTCTTCCATGACCGCATTCTGCCCGGAACCACTCGTCAGGGGGCTGAGCCATGTCGACAACAGAACAGAATGAGCACGCGCACGCCAGCGGGCATTCCATGGATGCCGTCCAGGATCAAGAGGTCTCGGACGCAACCGAGTCCGTGCCACATGCGGAGATAGATGAGCCGGCCGGCGCGGCGAGGAATGTGGAGCCCGAGCAGCGTAACGGCAAGACGCCAGAGTCGCCGCATGCCGCCGATGCTGCTGCCGGCGCGACAGACGGCGACGGTCAAGACCAGCCTGAAATTGCCTTGCCCCCACCGTTACGCGCGGATAGCTCTCTTGAGACAGCGGGCAAGGCCTTTGACGAATACATGCTGCGAAAGGGTTTCAGCGAGAATACGATCAAGGCGTTTCGCAACGACCTGAAGATCTTCACGGAGTATGCCGGCGCGGATACGAAGCTGATGAGTATCAGCACGCGCGACCTGGACGAGTACCTGGAATGGTTGCAAAGCGGCCGGGGCAAGCCTTGCAGCGCCAAGACGCTCACGCGACGCATCACGACACTCAAGGTATTCTTCGGCTGGCTCTACGGAGTCGGCATTTTGGGCAGCGATCCTGCTGAACCCGTGATTCAACAATCCGCGCGTACCCCTCTGCCGACTATCCTGCGCGATGATGAAGTCAACCGGGTTGTACGCGCAGCTCAGGACTATCTTTGGGACCGGCCAAGGGCGGATGCGCGCCCGTATCTTCTGGTTAGTCTTTTGCTGCAGACAGGCATGAAAAAGGCGGAATGCGCTAACCTGCTAATCTCGGATATAGAGGCGTCGCACCAAAGTTCACCCAGTGTGCGCATCCAATACGCTGACGAGCGCAATTCGCACAAGAATCGGACACTGACGCTTCATCCCAACATCGTTCCGCCGCTGAAGCAGTACCTGGAGCAGTACAAGCCATCGACGCATTTGTTCGAATGTACGCCGCGGAACCTAGAATATGTTCTGCGCGATGTTGGAGAGCGGGCCGGCATTCGATCCGGACAGGTAGGATTCGAGACGCTGCGCTGGACCGCTGCGGTCATCGACTACCGGCATGGATTGCCCGAAGAACAGCTTCGTCAGAAGCTGGGTTTGAGCAAGATATCGTGGCGCGAAACCCGCGAAAAGATCCACCAATTGACCAACCGACGGTAGGTACTGCTGAATGCCTGACGACGGCGATCGCGCAGCAGACACAGATACGGCGACGGTGTGCGCAGACAATCGGGCAGGCCATCCCCGCTGTGGTGAAAGGGCCACAGAGGCCTATTCGCTTTGGATGACCGGTAGCAATGCCCGGAATGCGCTTTGATACTCTTGGTGTACGTCCAGATAGCCGCCGCTCCAGCCACCGATGAGCCAAACGCGACCATCGGCGGCCACGGCGCCTAGGTGGCGCCAATCGCCCTGGATGGGAGAGGGAAAGTTGCTCCATTGATCCGCGAAGCCATCGAATCGCTCGTCGGTATCCACAGAGCGTGTCCAGCCTCCCCCAAAGGCTAGAATAGCCATGCCATCATACACCACGCTCAGGCCGCTGCGGGGCGTGGACATGGACGGTAGCTGTCGCCACTGGCCGGTCTCTAGATTGAGTGCGCTTGCCTCCGCCAACTCCCGTTGCCCATCATAGCCGCCAATCACGTACAATTCCCCATCAACGACCACACCGCCTGAAAAAGCCGCAGGGTTTCTGAGCCGCGCCACCTCTTCCCAGGCAACGAGGCCACCATCCTCGCCAGGGGTGCCCTGCCATACTTCGGGACGCATACGGTCTCCATCCCAACCGCCAGCGACGTATAGCGCTCCATCGTGGGCAGCAAGTACGGCTCCGGCCAGTGCGTGTGGCAGCGTGCCGGCATTTCGCCATTCACCAGACTCGATGTTCAGTGCGTAGACGCCGTCTCTGACCGGAATGGCGGTTTCACTCGTGGACCTGTTGGTACTTCCCCCTACCACGTAGATTTCGCCATCGAGTACGGTGGCGGCGAGATTTGCCAGCGCTTCGGGCATAGGCGCCACATCGCGCCATTCGTTGAAACGCAGGTCATACACCGTGACCCGGTCGAGCGTCACGCCGTCTGCATTCTCCCCTCCGAGTACGTACACCTCGTTGCTGGCAAGTACGGCGGCATGGCGGCTTCTGGGCTCCGGCAGAGGCGTCCGCGCAGCCCAACGCGGCAACGATAGGGGAACTGTTTGTCCAAAAGAGGTACGGCCTGCATCGCTGAGGAGGCTGAATGTGGTCTTTGGTCTAGTCAGTACCACCGGCCCGGAGATCGCTGCAAGCAGTACGATGGCGACACCAAGCATGAAAATGCGCTGCCAGAGCGAAGGAATTACCTTTAGTTCAGGCAGCGGTTCTGGCTCAGGCGGGCCAGGCTCGGCGATCTCGGGGTCGGGAGCCTCGACGCCGGGTACGGTGACCCAGCCATTCTGCAGCAGCACCAATGTCGCTTCGGTGCGACTGTTTACGTCGAGCTTCTCAAACACGTTGCGCAGGTGCACCTTCACCGTATGCGGGCTAATCACCAATTCCTTGGCGATCTCAGCGTTGCTGGCCCCGGTGACGAGCAGTTGCGAGACTTCCTTTTCTCGCGCACTCAAGGGATTGGCGCGGTCTTCTTCCAGAGCAGCACCAGCTCCGCCGGGATAAAAACCGTTTTCCTTCGGATTATCTAGCAGCTCTTCAGGTGGCCTTCTTGAGTAAGCCATGTGGTTCCGTAGGTATAATGATCATGGCCAGCCGGTCGTGAAAGTGACCAAGCGGCCGACAGAAACTTAACTCGCCGGTAGGGATCCGCAGTGTCATCGCGGTTGGACAAGCCGTATCAGGTATGCCCGAGCGCCACGCAGATGGTTCGCCATTCCTGTAAGCTGAACGTCTCCGCGCGTCGCCGAGGGTCAATATCTGCTCCCTCCAGTGCGTCACGGACCTGTTGCTTGGGCATGGCCAACCCGGCGCTCAGACTATTGGCGACCTGTTTCCTTCGCTGAGAGAAGCCGGCGCGCACTACGGCAAAGTAGCGGTCGTTGCTTACACCATCAATTATGGGCCGGGCATGTACGTCCAGGCGTACGATCGCGCTGTCCACCTTGGGACGAGGGTAGAACGCGCCGGCGGGGACAACAGTCACAAAATGTGGCGCTGCATAATACTGCACGCTCACGGCCAATAGCGACATGTCGCCCGGCTCGGCGCAAATGCGCTCCGCCACCTCTTTTTGCACCATGATGGTTGCGGACGCCGGCGGCGGCTTGGCCTCCAGCAGACGGCGCAGAATCGCACTCGTTATATAGTACGGCAAATTGGCTACGACTTTATAGCCAGATTTGTAGCCACGTGCGTGTACACGACCGCGATCATTGGACGTGTCTGCACCGACTAACGTAACAAGATCGATTTCCAGGATGTCGCCGTGGACGATAGTGACATTCGGCTCGTCCGCATATTCTTCCGCAAGCTTTTCAGCCAGTAGATCGTCCAGTTCGACGGCAGTCACGTCAGCGCCGGTTGCGGCCAACGCCGCGGTAAGCACGCCGGTGCCAGGTCCGATTTCCAGCACACAGTCGCCTGTGCTGATCTCGGCGGCTTGCAGCATGCGCTCCAAGTAGGTCTTGTCACGCAGAAAGTGCTGGCCCAGGGAGCGCTTGGGGCGCGGTTGCGGAGGCACACCGGTCTGGCGGGTCATAGTTGACGCCTCTGCCATGTTTGGCAGAGCGACCTATTCTTCCCCCAATGACAGCACTGACATAAATGCTTCTTGGGGAATCTCGACCTGTCCTACCATCTTCATGCGCTTCTTGCCAGCCTTTTGCTTTTCCAGCAGCTTGCGCTTTCTCGTGATATCGCCGCCATAGCATTTGGCCAAGACGTCCTTACGTAGCGCCCGCACGTTGGCCCGGCTGATGACTTTGTTTCCGACGGCCGCCTGGATCGGCACCGTAAACATCTGGCGCGGGATGATCTCTTTCATCTTGCTGACCAGCCGCTGTCCCTTGTGGTAGGCATCGTCGGCATGCACGATAATACTGAGCGCGTCGACCGGCTGCCCGTTTACCAACACGTCTAGTTTCACCATGTCGGCAGAGCGATATTCTTCCAGAGTATAGTCCATGCTGGCGAAGCCGCGGGTGCGTGCCTTTAGCTCGTTGTAGAAGTCGACGATAATCTCTGAAAGCGGGATCATGCATGCAATCTCTACGCGCTTTGTATCTAGCCACGTTTGGTTCTTAAGCTCGCCTCGACGTTTCGTCACCAATTCCATGATTGCGCCGATATACTCAGATGGCGTAAAGATGCGCAGCTCGCACCACGGCTCCTCAATCTGCTCGATCGTGGTGGGATCCGGCAACATCGCCGGACTGTCGATATCGCGCTCCGAGCCATCGGTCAAGACGATGTGGTACTCTACGGACGGCGCCGTAAAGATGATGCCCAAATCGTATTCCCGCTCCAACCGTTCCTGGATGATTTCCATATGGAATAAGCCCAGGAAACCGAGACGAAAGCCAAAACCGAGGGCCTGACTGGTCTCCGCTTCATAGACAAGTGAAGCGTCGTTCAGCTGGAGCTTCTCCAGTGCATCGCGCAGCTCACCGTAGTCATCCGGGTCCGACGGATACAGCCCTGCGAATACCATGGGCTTCAGTGGTTGGTAGCCGGGCAGCGGTTCGGTTGCGCCGCCCGAAGCCAAAGTGATGGTGTCACCAACGTCCAGGTCCTGCACCGATTTCAGACCCGTAGCGATGTAGCCCACCTCACCGGTATGCAAAGTGTTGGTCGCCAGCATGGCGGGCGTCATCACGCCTACTTCCAGCGGTTCCATGGAGACGCCCGTCGAAATTGCCTTGAGTCGGGATGTTCCGGCAATTGCGCCGTCAAATACGCGCACATATGCGATCACACCCCGATAGGAATCATATCGACAGTCGAATACCAAGGCCCGCAGCGGTGCGTTGATGTCACCTTTGGGCGGCGGCACCTCGTCGACAATACGGTCAAGAACCGTCCCGATATTGACGGCATTCTTGGCGCTGATGAAGGGGATGTCTTCCGCCGGCACGCCCAACAATTCCTCTACTTCCTGCGCGGCGTCATCCGGCACCGCGGACGGCAGATCGATCTTGTTGATCACCGGGATGATGGTAAGGTCGTTCTCCAGCGCGGCGAAAAGATGTGCCATGGTCTGCGCTTGGATACCCTGAGAGGCATCCACGACAAGGATGGCGCCTTCGCAGGCCTGCAATGCACGGTTGACCTCGTAACTGAAGTCCACGTGTCCAGGCGTATCGATCAAGTTGATCTCAAATTCACCATCGCTGCGCTTGTAGATCATGCGCACGGCGCTCGCCTTGATGGTCACTCCCTTCTCGCGCTCCAGCTCCATGGAATCGAGGAGCTGTTCCTTCATTTCGCGATCGGTTACCGTGCCAGTCATCTGCATCAGGCGGTCGGCCAGCGTGCTTTTGCCGTGGTCGATATGCGCGATGATAGAAATGTTGCGAATATGGTCCAGGTTCATGTACTCCGCCTACACTCAGTCTGCATACTATATCCAGTATACCAAATTGGAGCGGTGAATCCCCGTCCAAGGCCGCTTTGCTTGAACCGCATTGCTACAATTTTGTCAGCGACGCAGTCGCTCGCGGAACCACGCTACCGTCTGCCCCATCCCGTGATCAAGGGGTATGGACGGCTCCCAGCCCAAAACTTGACGCGCTTTGGCGATATCTGGTTGTCGCTGCTTCGGGTCATCTTTGGGCAATGGCTTGTACTGTACACCGCCTGCGCTTCCGGTGATCTCGATCAGCTTCTGGGCGAACTCGGCGATAGTGATCTCAGACGGGTTGCCGATATTGACAGGTTCGCGCTCGTCACTCAGCAGTAGCCGGTAGATGCCGTCGATCAGGTCGCTGACGTAGCAGAAACTCCGTGTCTGGCTGCCATCCCCATAGATAGTAAGCGGCTCACCGCGCAATGCCTGACCGACGAAATTCGGCACAACTCTACCGTCATCAATTCGCATACGGGGACCGTAGGTGTTGAAGATGCGAACGATGCGAGTCTCAACGCCGTGCGTACGCTGGTAGGCCATGGTCATCGCTTCAGCGAAGCGCTTTGCCTCGTCATAGACGCCGCGCGGGCCGATTGGGTTCACATGGCCCCAATAGTCCTCGGTCTGCGGGTGAACTAAGGGATCACCGTATACCTCACTGGTGCTGGCCAGTAGGAAACGCGCGCCTTTGGCCCAAGCTAACCCTAATGCATTGTGCGTGCCCAGGCTACCCACCTTGAGCGTTTGTATCGGCAACTCCAGGTAATCGACGGGGCTGGCGGGGCTGGCAAAGTGCAAAATGGCGTCCAGATCACCTTTGATGTATATATAATTGGTGACGTCGTGACGGATAAATTGAAAATCAGGATTGCCTGCCAAGTGCGCAATATTGTCCGTACTCCCCGTGATGAGGTTATCCATGGCAATCACGGAATGGCCCTCGGACAGCAAGCGGTCCACCAGATGGCTGCCCAAGAAACCTGCACCGCCCGTCACTAGTACGCGCATGGTTCGTCCTTTCGGTTTGCAGTACGGTTCGACGCTGGATTCTTCCTATTAAGGTTATTGTTTTTCAATACTGCAGATTTTAACCAAAACAAAGCATGTATCCCACGTTACCTTTTGGCCCGCTCTCATTTCCCACCGGCCCCATCATTACTATCTTCGCCGTCATGATTGGCTTGGATATAGCCGGCCGCTATGGCCGGAAGCTCGACATTTCGTCAGATGACGTGTGGAACACGGGTTTGATCGCGTTCGCGTCCGGTCTGATTGTAGCCCGACTGTGGAATGTTTTCCAGTACGCCCACATCTACCAGAGCGAACCAACTCTGATACTGAGCCTGCGGCCGAGCGGCTTCTCATTTTGGCCGGGCGTCGTGGTGGGGATTGTGGCTGGCTACGCTTACCTAGTCTATCGCGCACTGGACCCGGCAAAGGTGGGCGCGGCGCTCGCAATTGGTGGACTGGCGGGCGGAGCGATGATGTCCATTTCAGGCTACCTGACCGGGAGTATCCTTGGCCTCCCTTCGCAGATGCCGTGGGCGCTGGCATACTTCGGCGAGCCCAGGCATCCGGCAGGTCTATACATGGCCGCCGGGCTGGTGGCATTGATCATAGTCCTGTGGTGGCGTGCAGACCCTCGACGACCGGGGCGAACGATGATATGGGCGCTTCTCGGTTATAGTCTTCTGCGTCTTTTCATCGACGGCTTCCGCGACAATATGGATTTGGCGGGCCAATTTCGCATCAGCCAATTAGTTGCACTCGTAGTGGCGTTGGTTTGTGTGATGCTTCTGGCGCGCGGTGACGGCGTTGTCGACGTAGGCAGCGAAGAAGCGGGCGCACCGGCGCAAGAACACGTGTAGCGCCGGCCATGTCGGGCACTGTAGTTCACTTGAGCGGCACCTCAATCACAGCGTCTGCACGATGAGAGCCAGCCCGGTGCTGATGGAGATGGTGGCAGGCGATTCGCTGACCACGTTGCTGACTGCGCGGGTGCTGCCGAGGGAAATGGTCGCGTCCGTCAAATCATATTCGAGGCCGCCATACGTGACGCCGGTTACTTCGTTGCTCAGCGGGATTAGGCTGACCGTGCTGCCCCGGCTGCCGCGGAGAGTAACGGTTTCTCCGCCGTGCAGTACACTTGCCACCTGATTTCCTTCAGCAACCGCGATGGGAACCGGCCATGGCCGCTGCGCCAGGATTAGTATGTTGGCCAAGGCCTGGTCTAGACGCCCGCCAAGCGCCCCGAGTATGAGCACTTCGTCGGCGCCATCGCGTAGCGCACGCTCCAGCGCCAGTTCCAGGTCGGTCTGATCTTTGTGGCGAGGATGGCGCTCGAGTTCCACGCCGTCCGCGGCGAGACGATGGAGCGTATCCGGGTCTACGCTATCCATGTCACCCACCACCACCTGGGGCCGGTATCCCAGCGCCATGCAATGGGTTACGCCGCCATCCGCACAGATGATGGTATCGCCGGCTTGTACCCAGCGAGCGAGCGCACCGTAGTCACTCACGGCGCCATTAACAAATATGATCGTACGCATATGGTGCCTTATTCGCGTTTTCTAGAAGAATGCCTGCCAAACAAATATCCCCAACATTGTGAGCGAAAGCGCTAGTTCCAGCGCGGCTGAAAGGGCCATACTCGCCACGTAGGCACGCACGGCACGCAATGCGGCCGTCCAGTCTCGCTTGTCCAAATACTCACTTAGCCACATACCAATCATAGCGCCTGCCGCGGCGCCTAAGAGTGTACCGAGGACAGGTATCCAACCACTGAGAAGTAAGCTGCCTGCAAATCCACCAATAATGGCAGCGCCGATTGACTTCCAACTTGCGCCTGCGCGCCGGCTGACTACCGTATTGAGAAAGAGGTCCGACGCCCAGGCGACAATTGTCATTAGTCCGAGGAGAAGTAGGAGCGGCCAACTGACCTTCTGGAAGTCATTGCCCCATGCCCAAATGAGCGCTCCCAACCAGATCAAAAAGGGACCGGGCAATATGGGTAGGATGGAACCCGCCAGGCCCAGGAACAGCAGGACCACGCCAAGGCCACTTGCCAGCATTCCCAAACCATCGGTCATTCGTACGCCTGCCTATTCAAGATGAGGATCGTTCTCGGAAATCGTCGCGATACCTTCACTCACTTCAATACGGATGACAGCGCGGGCGCTGAACAGAGATTCGACTGCAATACCTAGGCGTTCGTAAAGCTGCTGCGGGACGCCTACATCAGCGAGATAGAGATCGCCCCGGGCCGTTCCCGCCGATTCGGCAAGCAGACCGCGCTTGGGCAACGCCAATGTCATTGTTGCGGTGGCCTGTACGTACGGGTCATACAGGTTGCCTCCGTCGAGGTCGAGGCCGCTTGGCCCGTCAAGGCTGAGTACAGGCGCTAGACTGCTATTGGCCAGTAGAATCAGATCGCGGGCCCGACCGTGAGGCGAGCCACGCAGACCCACGCCGGCGATCGCGTCAATGATCAAATCGCACGGCGGTAGCTCCCACCCCTCGTCCGCCCACGACGTTGGGACATCTATCGCCTGAAGGATGGTGAGTTGATGGGCAGGGGCATCACCGTACGCGCCTGCGTCGTGCGTGCACAGGACCTGGACCCAGGCGCCCCAATTGTGCAGATGTCGGGCCGCCACGAATCCGCCGCCTCCATTGTTGCCGCGCCCGGCAAGTACGACAATGGGGCGGTCGAGGACGTCTCCTTCTAGCATCTGCCGCGCAAGGCAGGCCAGGCTGCGACCGGCGTTCTCCATCATCTGGATCATCTCGATATGGTAGTCGCGGGTCATCATGAGGTCGACCTCGCGCACCTGGTCTACGGATAGAGTTGGGATCGCTTGTTTTGGCATGAACCGTTTCGTGACCAAGCCGGGTCCGTGTTATCACGAGCGCCGCCCGCTGGTGATAATGTGCGCCTTTCTAGAGTCGTATCGGCGTATGATACCCTATACGTGAAACGCGAGCCAAGGTTTGGCGCGAATTCCGATAGCGTTCAGTCCTGGGGACGGAACACTAGGCTGACGATGGTGAAGCGTCCGACCATGGCATCACTTTGGGAGCGTCGTATCCTCCGGCAGGCAAAAACCTACAGGTATCATAAAAACACGCATCAGCCTTCCTTCGGTTGCCAACACAGCGCAAAGAAAGCCGCACATGACTACCATCTCAATTGTCGAGGACAAGTTCCATCTCAACGGCTCACCTACCTACGCCGGACGCGTTTTTCGAGAGTGGTCTATGGAAGGTCTGTTGCTCAATACACGCATGGTGCAGGCCACGTTCGACGACGACAACCCAGATACAGTTGCACGCTGGGCATACCCCGACACGGGAGTTTGGGACCCGGAACGAAATGTGCGCGAATTTATTGATGCCCTGCCGGTCTACCGACAACACGGCGTACTGGCGGTTACAGTTAATTTCCAGGGTGGCAGTCCGGAAGGGTACAGCAAGGACCAGCCATGGCTGAACAGCGGGTTTGCAGCGGATGGCGTTCTGAAGCCGGCATATGCGGATCGCATGCGGCGCATACTCGACAGGCTAAATGAACTGGGCATGGTCGCCATTCTCGGCCTATTCTACTTCGGTCAGGACGAACAGCTTCGTGACGAAGCCGCCGTCGTCAAGGCGGTGGAGAATGCCGTACAGTGGGTGCTCGAAAACGGCTACGAGCACGCGTTGCTGGAGGTCAACAATGAGTGCAACGTCACGCGCTACGAACATGAGATCCTCACACCGCCGCGCGTACACGAGTTGATCGAGCTGGCGAAGGGGATCACAAAAAACGGAAGGCGTCTTTTGGTGGGCACAAGTTATGGCGGTAATTTCGTACCGTTGGAAAACGTGGTACGCGCTTCCGATTTTCTTCTGATGCACGGCAACGGCGTCTCAGACCCCAATCGCATTGCCGAGATGGTGGACCAGGCGCGAACTGTACCGGGCTACCGGCCGATGCCCATCTTGTTCAATGAAGACGACCACTTTATGTTCGACCAGCCGATGAATAACTTCGTGGCTGCGGTCTCGCGGTTCGCGTCGTGGGGGTTCTTCGATCCCGGAGAATCGAATTACTGCGACGGTTACCAGTCTCCGCCCGTCAACTGGGGTCTGTCGACCGACCGCAAACGGGAATTCTTTGCGCTGGCAAAAGAGATGAGCGGGTACTAGAGACGCCGGCATCCGGCGAACTTCCGGTCCGAGACTGTTGGCCGTGTGGCTCTACCCCGAGTCGGATGTATAATGGTTGCGGGCATATATGTTTCCTCGTGGAGGCAGAGAGCAACTGCTCGTCTGTTTGGACTCGGTTCCTTCTGGTATAGTCTCTTTCGGCACTGGCTGTTCGTCTGCCTCACCACTACGAATTCGAGCCGCGAATTGAACGATTCCCGACAATACATCCCGCGATTCAGCCTGCTCGACGACGCCGGTTGTGAACGGCTTCACCACGCGTCGTTGGAGATATTGAGGCGTACCGGCGTGCGCGTCCAGGAACCCGAGGCGCTGCACCTGTTGCAGGAGGCCGGCGCACACGTCAGCGACGGTGATTTGGTGAAACTTCCGCCTGCGCTGACGGAATGGGCGCTGCGGCAGGCGCCGTCACGGTTAGCGCTATGCAAGCGCGGCAGCGACGAAGTAGCGGTCGAACTCAGCGGAGCCAACGTCAGTTTCGGACCTGGATCCGATTGTCCACACTACCTGGATCCAAAAGAAGGACATCGGGACTTCACGGTCGAGGATATCGCCGCATGTGTACGGTTGTGTGATGCGCTGCCGCAGATCGGTTTTGTGATGTCCATGGGAATCCCGGAAGGAATCACGCCCGGCAGCCAGTATCAACTACAATATGGATTGATGCTGGAGCACACCGAAAAACCGGCCGTATTCGTAGCGAACGACCGCGCAGACTGTGAGGCCATTGCGGCGATGGCGGCTGCAGCCGCCGGCGGCATGGATGCCCTCCGTCTGAATCCGACGATATTACTTTATTCTGAACCGACGACGCCGCTGGTCCATACACGCACGGCTACGGAAAAGTTGTTGTACATGGCGCAAGAGCGTCTACCCGTCGTTCATTCGCCGGCGCCCATGATGGGCGGCACCGCCCCGGTGACGCTCGCAGGCGGGCTTGCACTCGGCAACGCGGAAGTCTTGAGCAGCCTTGTGATGCATCAATTGAAGAGCCAAGGAGCGCCCTTCGTCTTCGGTACCGGCCTACATCATCTGGATCTGCGGACGACGATTAGCGTCTACGGCGCTCCGGAATTCCAACTGGCTCGAGCCCTGGTAGCGGACATGGCAAGATACTATGGATTGCCCTCCTGGGGCTACTCCAGTTGCAGCGATTCGCATGTCATGGACGGCCAGGCAGCAGCGGATGCGGCGTATCAGGTGCGCGATGCCTTGATGATGGGCATCCACCTCGTACACGACGTAGGATATCTCGAGGCGGGATTGACCACGTCACCCGAACTGATAGTCTTTACCGCCGAGATGGTCGACATGCACAGTCGTTTCATGGCCGGAGTTGATTTGAGCGATGAGATGCTTGCATTGGAAGTGATTCACGAAGTCGGCCCTGGCGGAGACTTCATCGCCACGGAGCACACGCTGCGGCACTACCGGGACGACTGGTATCCGACGCTGTTCGAACGCCGCCGCTATACGCACTGGGAGTCCAACGGAGCGCTAACGCTGGAAGAGCGCCTGCGCGACAAGACGATATCTATCATGGAATCACATCAACCCGCGCCGTTGACGGATGCAGTTCGGGATGAACTGGCGCATATTCAACGCGAAGCGCAGCGTGCGTGATCCTTATGTATCCCAAGAAATCTGGAAAAAGGACAGAGATGGTGAGCCCGGAAGCCACATCCCAGCGAAGCGCTGCCATTGCGGGAAACGGAAAAGCCAAGGGTGACGGTTCGAGAATAGAGACGGTACCTGGCTTATGTGGCGTCTGCGACTCGGGCTGTAGCATTGTCGCGACTGTCACGGATGGAGTGTTGACGTCCGTTGCCCCGCGCGCGGGGCACCCACGAGGAATCTGTTGCCCGCGCGGGATGCACGCGCCGGAAATAGTCTATTCACCTGACCGGGTGCTGACCCCCCTGAGGCGGGTCGGTCCCAAAGGAACGGAGGCGTTCGAAGCGATCTCTTGGGATGAGGCGCTGGACACCATCGCGGCGCGTGTGCGCCAGGTGGCCGCGGAATACGGTCCCGAGGCCGTCTGTATGTACACGGGGCGCGGCAGCTTCGAGCGTTCGCTGCAGGACCTCTTCGGCCCGGCAGACATTCGAGAATCGTCAGCATCCAGCTTATTCTTTCCCTTGGGTTCGCCAAACACGACGGGCGTAGGGGCAATCTGCTATGTGGCGCGGGCGTTTTTGGCGCCGCAGACGACATTTGGCGCCTACTGGATAGACATGTTCGACGACGTCGAGAATGCGGACCTGATCGTCGTGTGGGGTGCGAACCCGGCTACGGACTCACCGCCGACGATGCTGCGCAGGATTTTGCGCGCAAAACGGCGCGGCGCAGAGGTGGTGTGTATCGACCATCGACTGACCGAGACGGCCAAGGCCACGGACGCGCAATGGATAGGGATCCGGCCTGGAACAGATGGTGCGCTGGCGTTGGGCATGATACGCGTGCTCATCGAAGAGCAGTTATACGACCGGGATTTCGTTGAGCAATGGACGGTTGGGTTCGACGAGTTGCGTGAGTACGTGCAGCAGTTCACGCCAGAAGAAGTCGAGCGCATCACCTGGGTGCCAGCAGATAGCGTGCGCAATCTGGCGCGGAGGGTTGCCGGCGCTCGAGGCGCGGCGCAGGTAATGTACACTGGGCTGGAATATACCGACAGCGGCGTTCAGAACATACGTGCAGCGCTGATTCTATGGGCGCTCGCAGGCAAGCTCGATGTGCCGGGCGGTGTAAATTTCAAGATGCCGAATAGTGAATTCCCGATACACGGCACGAAGATCGCGCCTCCGCTCGGCGTCGATCCCGTCGGTAAGGACAAGTTTCCCCTCTACTATCACTTTCGGCGCGAGGCGCATTCGATGGCATTGCCCGCGGCCATCCTGGAGGGAGAGCCATATCTTGTTCGCGCCATGGTCATCGGCGGCGCATCCATGCTTACCTCGTATCCGCAGCCGGCGCTTTGGCGGCGCTGTTTCGAGGCGCTGGATTTTCTGGTCGTTGTAGATCATTTCATAACGGCCGATGCCATGTATGCCGACATCGTGCTGCCGTCCGCTACACTGTTCGAGATCGAGTCCTACGTGATGCGCGGCAACTTCATCCAGTGGCGTCCCCGCATCATAGAGCCGGTGGGTGAGGCGAGACCCGACGCGCAGATCTACGCAGCGATCGCGGAACGGCTAGGCTACGGTGACCGCTATCCGCAGAATGTAGACGACATGCTCGAATTGGTCCTTGAGGAAAGCGATATCGACGTTGAAATGTTGCGGGCAAGCCAGGACGGCATCACTTTGCCCAGCGCCGAAATGGTCTACCGCAAGTGGGAGCGGGGGCTATTGCGCAAAGACGGCCGCCCCGGTTTTGAGACGCCAACAGGCAAGCTTGAGATTGCCTCCAGCCTGCTTGCGCGCTATGGTTATGATGCGCTGCCCGTGTACACGGAACCTGCCATCGGTCCGTTGAATGCGCCGGAGCTGGCACAGACGTATCCGCTCGTATTCAACTCCGGTGCGCGCACGCAAACAGATTTTCGTTCGCAGCTTCACAACATACCGGGGCTGTCTCGCAAGGCGCCTGCGCCACTGGTACTCTTGCACCCTCGCGATGCCGAACAGCGGGGCATCGCGGACGGTGATGAAGTTCTCGTGGTGACACCCCGCGGCCGGGTACCCTACCTTGCGCGCGTGAGCGATAGGATTGTACCGGGCGTAGTCGAGGCGAATATGGGCGGCGGTGGTCCGCTCGGCAACGAAGCGTGGCGTAGAGCCAACGTCAATGAGCTGACGGAGGCTGCGCATTTCGATCCGATTTCCGGCTTCCCCATTTACAAAACTTTGCTGTGCGATGTGGTAAAGCCGGTCTAGCACGGGGACAGCGGTATTAACCACCTATTGGTTTCCACCGCGTATGTAGATTGAGATACTGAGTTCCCGTATCAACCTAGCCAGAGACTGGAAGAGTCCGAGGAACCGGGTATCGTTCGGGTTTGTGCACTAGATAGTTGGCCGGCGGGAAACCTGCGCAAGGCGGATGTAGTTAGGAGTGCTGACGTATCGTAGATGCTTAGATAAGACACCGGCATAAAACCAAGACGAGAACAGATGAGGGTAAGGAGTTCGAACTTATGAAAAGACAACAGAGGATACACCCTGCGGTGCTGGATGCAGCCAGCGACCTGCGCAAGGGAAAGGTTAACCGGCGCGAGTTTTTGCGTTTTGCAACGCTGTTGGGCGTTTCCGTACCGGCGGCTTACGCACTGGCCGGTTGCGCTCCGGGCCAGGCACCGGTCGCGCCTATGGCGCCGTCTGAAGGTCAGGCAGAGCAAGCGGCGGCCGGCGCGATTCAGCGCGGCGGCACCTGGACTTCTGCTATGCAGCTTCAACTCATCGACCACCCAGCGCGCATGGCCTGGGGTCAAGGATATAACGTTGTCCGCCAGGTCAATGAGTACCTAACGGAGATTGGCGAAGACAACATCGCCCGCCCGTACCTGCTGGAGAAGTGGGAGGCGAACGATGACGTCGACGAGTGGACACTGTATTTGAAGCAGGGCGTCACGTTCAATAACGGCGACGAGATGACCGCGGACGACGTCATGTACACCTTCAGCCAGTGGCTGGACCCCGACGTAGGTTCGTCCATGCTCGGCACGCTCTCTTATCTCGACGGGATGAACAGCGTTGAGAAGGTGGACGACTACACGATCAAGCTGTATTTGACGTCGCCGAATATCAGCGTGCCGGAGGATCTATTCGAAGGACCTGCCGTCATCCTGCATCGTAGCTTCGAGGGCGATTGGGTCAAGCAGCCCTTGGGCACAGGCGGGTTTTTGCTCAAGGAGTATGCCGAGGGTGAACGTGCTGTGCTGGAACGCCGGCCGGACTATTGGCGTATGGGCGAAGATGGCGAGGCGCTCCCCTATCTCGATGAGATCATCTACGTGTCCATCGACAAGGACGCGGCGGTGGCGGCAATGCAGGCGGGACAGATCGACAGTATGTATCAACCTCGACCGAGCGACTGGCTTGCCCTCAAAGACCAGC
This sequence comes from Caldilineaceae bacterium, assembly GCA_046259705.1. Taxonomy (GTDB): domain Bacteria; phylum Chloroflexota; class Anaerolineae; order Caldilineales; family Caldilineaceae; genus JASGTU01. Next base: position 28,766 of record JBJYXA010000173.1, on the reverse strand, counting down.
CCGATTTTTCGGTACTGAATGCACAGACCTCTCAATGCTTCGTTACCCGTATGCGGGTCGACCTGGAGCCTTGGGATGACAATCGTGTGCGCACCGCACTCAAGATGTGCCAGGACCGCGAGAAGATATTGCAGCTTTCGTATTACGGACAGGGCGACCTGTCCATCGACGCACATGTCGCGCCCATACACCCGGAATACGCGGTGAAGCCCATTCCGGCCTACGATCCCGAGGGAGCACTCGCGCTATTGGAGGAATACGCTGCGGAGAAGGGCATCGAGCTTCCGCTGAAAGTGACGCTCGCGACCAAGAACGACCTTTCGGAGCCGGAAATCGCGCAGGCGCTCAAGGAACAGGCTGCGCCGGGCGGTTTCGACATCACACTGGATATCACAGATCCAGCTGGCTACTGGGACCGCTGGACGGAAGTGGATTTCGGCATCACATCCTGGACCCACCGGCCGCTTGGCACAATGATTTTGTCTGTCGGATACAGCGTGGATGACCAAGGGAATCCGGTGCCGTGGAATGAAACACGCTGGGTTGACGAGGAATTCAACACAGTTTTGCGCCAAGCCGAGAAAACTCTCGATGTAGACGCCCGTCGCGAACAGATGAGCGTGCTCGAGGACATTATGCAAGAGCGCGGTCCCATTGGTAACCCGTATTGGAAGCAAGCGTGGAAGATCACGCGAGCGGAATTCCAGAATGTACAAGCCCAGCCGTCGGACTGGGATCTGATGTTCGAGGTATGGAAGAAGCAGTAGTATCGTCATCCAGTTTCTACCGGTAAGTTCAGATTGATCGACGATGCCGGCTTGTGCAGCATTATGGCAAGCCGGCATCGGTGCAAGAAGGGGCCTTGTCGACGCTGCGCGTCGACGGGGTAGCAAGGGGAGTGTACCCTCCGAATGGCCCGATTCCTGATCAGAAGCGTCATCTCTACGGTCGTGACGATGTTCCTTGTCTCGATATTGCTCTTCGTGTTCCTAGAGGTTGGGACAGGAGACATCACCATCAAAATCCTGGGGGTGTTCTCCACCCCGGAACAGCGTGCATCCTTTGCGAATCAGCTTGGCCTCGACGCACCTGCCTATCGACGTTACTTGGATTGGCTCATCGGAAGCGATCACCGTGCGCAGCGCAAGATCGGCTACAAATTGGTGGCGATCAAGAATCCGAACACACAGGAGCAGGAATGGTGGGCCGAGGTGGACGGCGAGCTGGTACGATGGCGCATGGAGGACGGCGAGCTGGTTGCGCTAGTTCGGCAGCCGGACGGATCGACGCAGAGCCGCGCAGCTGGAGACATGATCTGGCGCAAGGATGATCTCGGAAATGAAATCTTCTGGGGAGTCGACAGCAGAAACAACGCAGCTAAGTGGGTGCGTGGCGCCGGAGCCGAGATCTATGTTCTCACCAAGACCGGGATGCGTACAGAAGGCGACGCCCCGGTGGACTACATTCCGCTGACGAAGGGGTTATTGCGCGGCGATGCAGGCATGTCTCTGCAGACCGGCCGGCCGGTGCGGGTTACCTTAGTGCCGCGTGTCCGCAATACCCTCGTACTGGCGTTGTCCGCGTTCGTCGTCGTCATGCCCTTGGCGCTGGCGCTGGGCATACTGGCGGGCGTGAAGGAAGGGCGGTCCACCGATCGCATTATCACCGTTGCGGGTCTAGCCTTCGCTGCTACGCCCGAGTTCGTCACGGGCATCTTCCTAATACTCATCTTCGGCATCTGGCTGAAATGGTTGCCGGCCGTTTCCATCTTCTTGACTTCGGACGCAGTTTTCCGCACACCGAAGATGCTCATATTGCCCGTGTTGACACTGGCGGCCGTCGAGCTGGGCTACGTGGCGCGCATGACCCGGGCCAGCATGGTGGAGGTAATGGATTCGCCCTATATCCGCACAGCCATCATCAAGGGATTGCCGTTTCGGCGCGTGGTATTGCGACATGCAGTTCCCAACGCGCTTCTGGCGCCGATTACGGTGATCATGTTACACGTCAACTGGCTGATCGGCGGCATCGTCGTCGTAGAAGCGATCTTTGGTTATCCGGGCCTGGGCAATTACATCTATAACGCTGCAGTTTTCGGAGACTATAAGGCCGTCGCAGCGGCGGCGATGCTCATGGTACTGGTGGCCGTGGGCACGCGACTGATAGGCGATCTTCTGTACACGTTCCTCAACCCGCGTATCCGATATTCATGATAAATTTCTACCAAGCGTTGCGCACGTCTGCATCAGCATATCTCGAGATTGGCGGTCACCTGCCATGACGGTAGCACAGCCGGCAGCCGGCCAGGTACAGCAACGGTCTCGATTGCAGCGACTGTGGCAAGACGTTTCAATCCTGTTTGACTCACGGATCGCGATGTTCGGGCTCGCCGTGGTTGTGTTCTGGTTTGCCGTCGCCTTCGTATCTCTGTTCTGGACGCCCTACCCGCCAAACGCTCAGCTCTTTGCCCAGAACCTGCCGCCTAACACTGTGAATTGGTTGGGTACCGACCAACTGGGGCGCGACATCCTTTCACGGATGATGGTCGGCACACAGGTTATCCTGCTCAAGACCCGCTTGCCGGAACCTATCCCTTTTGATTTGCCCGGAGGAGTCGCGCTTTGGGGTGTATTTGGCTCGCTCCTGATCGGCTCGGTTCTGGGCCTGAACGCCGGCTATCGCGGCGGCTGGACAGACCAGACGATCATGCAGGTGCTGGACGCGCTAATCGCGTTTCCTCGCATCGTGCTTTACCTGGTCTTTATCACTGCACTCGGACAGGGCGATCTGGTGGTGATTCTGGCCATTACGGTGACAGGAGCGCCAGGCGTAGCGCGGCTGGTGCGCAGCCTCACGCTGGACATCAAGACGAGGGACTATATCAGCGCAGCGCGCACCCGTGGCGAGAGCACCTGGTTCATCATCTCGCGGGAGGTCCTGCCGAATGCGCGCGGTCCGCTGCTGGTGGATTCCATGCTGCGCGTCGGGTATGCCATATTTGCCATCGGTACACTTGGATTTCTCGGTTTGGGGTTGCCGCCGCCGGACCCGGATTGGGGCAGCATGGTAAACGAAGCGCGCAAGAATATATTCACGGCTCCATGGGCTGTCGTGTGGCCGGCCGCCGCCATTGCGAGCCTTGTGATCGGGTTGAACCTCATGGCTGACGGGTTGCGCGAAGAGTTGACGCGCTATCAAGGGTGACCTGCGATGCACACGGAAGAGCACGGCGCCCGTAGCGATCATAGCCGCAATGATGACAATAGAGATGCGCGCACCCTCGACTCGGCAGCGGATTCAGCCGTACTCAGCGTAAAGAATCTGGCGGTCACCTACGAAATTCGTGGTGGTGAAGTCGATGCGGTGCGCGACGTGTCGTTCGACGTCCATCGTGGTGAATCCTTTGGCGTCGTCGGCGAATCCGGCTGTGGCAAGAGTACCGTGGCGTGGGCCATCGTCAACTTTTTAGGCCAGAACGGGTATGTAAAAGAAGGCAGTATTACCTTCAAGGGTCAGGAGTTGGTGGGCAAGAGCGGCGAGGAGCTGCGCCGGCTGCGCGGCGACGAGATCGCGATGGTCTATCAGGACCCCATGCAGGCACTCAACCCGTCCATGCGCATCGGCGAGCAGATGCGGGAAGTCGTCGTGGTCCACCGCAAAGTGAGCAACGAGGAAGCAGAGCAGCATTGCCTCGAAATGCTGGAACGAGTCTACATGTCCGACCCCGGCGAGGTAATGCGCCGCTACCCGCACCAGCTATCTGGCGGTCAGCAGCAGCGCGTCGTCATCGCAATGGCGCTGATCAACAGTCCGTCGCTGCTGATCATGGATGAACCGACGACGGCGCTAGACGTGACGGTGGAAGCGGCCGTGCTGGATCTGATCGGCGATCTGCGCCGTGACTATGACACCGCGATTCTGTATATCACGCACAATCTCGGCGTAGTAGCTCGCGTGTGTAACCGCGTCGGTGTGATGTACGCCGGTGAACTCGTCGAGCAAGCGAACGTACAACAGATCTTTCGAGATCCCGAACACCCCTATACCCAAGGCTTACTGCGCTGCGTGCCGAGGCTGGGGACGAGCAAAGCCGCCAGCGTCCTATACCCGATTCCAGGTCGAGTGCCGTTGCCGGGTGCACGACCCGCAGGATGCGTCTTTTCGAGCCGATGCGACTATCGCGTTCAACGATGTATCGACGAGCGACCTGAACTACGCCTGCTTCAGGATGGCCAGCGAGTACGCTGTCACCTGTCCGAGGAAATCGATCCTTCACATTGGGAGGCACCCGCCGGCTCCTCCGCACCGGTTGCAGAGAGAGAAGTGGGTCCCGGCAATGTACTCCTAGACGTGAATCACCTCAAGAAGTACTACCCTGTGCGCGGGAATTCACTCAAAGATGTGTTGGGGCTTGGCGAGCAGCGGCAGGTGCAGGCCGTAGACAATGTTTCATTCTCGGTCAAGGCAGCGACCACCTTAGGCATCGTGGGCGAGTCTGGTTGTGGTAAGAGCACGCTGGTTAAGACCATCATCGGACTAGAGTCGGCGACGGACGGCCAATGTGAGTTTCTTGGGTTCGACATCACGGGCGACCTGTCGCAGCGAGACATTGACGTAGTGCGCGAAATGCAGATGGTGTTCCAGAACCCGGACTCGACCATGAACCCCGCGTATACGGTGGGTCAGCAGATCGGCAGACCCATGCGACGCTTCGATATCGTGCCCAGATCCGAGGTTCGGGCAGAGGTACTGAGCCTGCTCCAGGCTATCCGGCTAAACGAATCGTACTTCGACCGCTATCCTCGCCAGCTCAGCGGCGGCGAGAAGCAGCGCGTCGGCATCGCACGCGCGCTGGCCAGCCGGCCTGACCTGGTACTGTGCGACGAACCCGTCAGCGCGCTGGACGTATCGGTCCAAGCGGCCATCTTGAACCTGCTACTGGAAATCCAGCGGGTGGGCGGCACAACCATGCTCTTCATAGCACATGACCTGAGCGTGGTCCGCTTCTTCTCGGACTATATTGCAGTCATGTACCTTGGCCAGATGATGGAGTATGGCGCGGCCGAGGCAATTTACTCGCCTCCCTATCACCCCTATACAGAGGCGCTGCTATCAGCCGTTCCGATTCCGGACCCCACTGTCAAACAGAAACGCATTCGGCTGGAAGGCGCTGTGCCAAGCGCGCTCGACCCGCCAAAAGGATGCCGTTTTCATACGCGTTGTCCTCGCCGCAAGCTTCTGCCGGACGGCGGCACGGTCTGTGAAATAGAAGACCCGCCCTGGCAGGAGACGCAGGACGGGCTTCGAATCTACTGTCATATCCCGCTGACGCAACTTGCCGAGCTAGACCCCGTGATCGAATCATCCCGGGGAGCGAGCACCCCAATCCCGTAAAACTGATACATACGCGTAGCGCGTCTGCAGATGAAATACTCGGTTTCTGTCGACATCTAGCCTCATCGTGGCGGACTCCGAGAGACCGAATAGCTTTGCGGTTTGTGCGCTAGGGCACGGAATAGACGACCGATCCTTTGAACGGTATGATCAACGGTTCGGGGTCTCCTTCGTCAAAGCCGGCAGCCCATTCGGCTGGGTCGTAATCACGCTTGACAAAGCATGCGTAGTGGGCCGGCACCGCTGTTCGCAGACCCAGTTTGTTCGCAGTTGCGACCGAACCGTCGAAGTAAGGGAATTCGCCTTCGTTCGGATGGGTAGTCAGCAAACCGATGTCCGGCTTGAGCGTGGCAATCGGCTGGATCAATTCGTCGTGTTCTGCGAAAGTATTTATGGGATCGCCGGACACATAGACGCGCACGCCGCCCGCCTCAATTACATAGCCAAGATGATCGACATCGGGGGCGGCGATGCCATCTTCCGGTGCGCCCTCTGGCGGTTTGGCCCAGACGACGTGAGCGCGCATAGTGCCGAGGCTGACGATATCGTCTGCGGTGACAACGGTCATCAGTTCTTCGGGGATGCCATGTTCGCGCAGATTCTGCATGCTTTCTACCGGCCCAATAAAACGACAGATCGGGAACGCACCATGGATACGCAATAGCGATTCGGGCCACGTATGATCGCGGTGGTTGTGGGTGAGCAGCACGTAATCGGTTGGCAAGGTAGTCTCGTCCAAGGGCGATTCGCTATAGATATAGCGCTCCTCAGGCCGCTCGTGCGGGAAATAGGGGTCTAGCTGGATCACCGTACCGGCGCTGTCCTTCAGCGCAAAGGAACTCTGCCCAAACCAGGCGATGCCCACTGCGTGTTGTGGAACGGCGAGAGAAGCAAACGGATGCATGATTTCCCCTTTCGTTCATGCGGTCGCTATACTGGAAATGAACATTCTTGAGTGGACGTGCAAGTATGGTTCACGCGCCCGACAATATCTAGGGAGCCAACATGGCAATCACCGCAGCCAAAGACGGCATCATCAAATTCGATCTGCAATACAGTCCGGGTGACGCGCTTTCCGCAGACGAGATCGCGGACGTCAATCGTTACCGAATGATCATGCACGCGCTCGAGTTAATTGGCCAAGATCCGCGACGCTACGCGGGATACGGATTCGGCAACATCAGCGTACGCATAGCCCCGTTTGATACGCCAGTTCATCACAGACGCTTCGCTATCACTGGCACGCAGACCGGTAGCCTAGCGGACTTGGGGCCAGAACACTACGCTATAGTTGAGGAATGCGAGCCGGAACACAACCGCATCGTTGCCACGGGCCCCTGGAAGCCGTCTTCAGAATCGCTGACGCACGGGGTCGTCTATGACCTAGACCCTGAAGTTTACTGTGTGATTCACGTGCATTCTCCTGAGATCTGGAACGCGGCCAAACGACTGCAATTGCCGACGACGAATGCGAGCGTGCCGTACGGATGTCCGGAAATGGCCGCGGAGGTCGTTCGCCTATACGCAGAGACGGATCTGCCGGAGCGTCGCATATTTAGCATGGGCGGGCACGAAGACGGTATAGTCGCATTTGGGCCGACAAGCGACAGCGCCGCGAGAACCCTTCTGACCGCGTTGCGACAGGCCTCCAAATAATGCTCTTTGCGCGCAGGCAGGGTTGACCTCGTTGCCAGCCCTGCTCTAGCTCCCATAAGCCCTGCGATACTGCGCAGGAGCCAGGGCGGCTTGCGATTGACCCAATTCGGCGGCAGCCGCCAATGGCCAGGTAGGGTTCCGCAACATTTCGCGCGCAAGTAGCGTGATATCGGCGCGCCCATTGCGAATGATTTGGTCGGCTTGCTGTGCCTGTGTAATCATACCCACGGCTGCCGTCGGAACATCCGCCTCTGTTCGTATGGCCTCGGCAAAAGGGACCTGATAGCCGGCGCCTGCGGGTATGTGTACATGAGGCGCCGCTCCTCCCGAACTGCAATCGATCAGGTCTACTCCGAGCGGCTTCAGCCTTTGGGCAAGGGCGATCGACTCGTCCAGTGTCCAGCCGCCGTCCACCCAATCGGTGCAGGAAAGCCGGACTGCAAGCGGTTTTTTTTCCGGCCAGACGGTTCGTACCGCCGCCACAGTTTCCAATGTAAAGCGAATCCGATTGTCGAAACTTCCGCCATACTCATCGGTGCGCTGATTGGAGATCGGCGAGTGAAAGCTGTGGATCAAATAGCCGTGTGCACCGTGGATCTCCACCATATCGAACCCCGCCCGGTGCGCCCGCTCCGCGGACTCCATAAATGCATTCTGGACGCGGACAATCTCTTCGACGGTTAGCTGCGCCGGTGTGCGATAGTGATCATCGAAAGCGATGGGGCTGGGGGCAACGATATCCCAGCCGCCGTCCGCGTCGGATAGCGGCTGGCCGCCATCCCAGGGACGAGCCGTGCCTGCTTTGCGGCCCGCATGGGCAAGTTGAATCGCGGATGCGGCGCCATAATCTCGCAGAAAGCGCACGACACGGGCAAACGGTTCCACTTGCTCCTCCGACCAAAGTCCTAAGTCGTTGGGCGAAATGCGTCCGCGCGCCTCCACTGCAGTTGCTTCCACAATGACGAGCCCAGCCCCGCCGGCGGCCCGAGCACCGTAGTGGGACAAGTGCCAGTCGGTGGCGAAACCGTATTCTGCACTGTATTGGCACATAGGCGAGACGCCTATACGGTTGCGCAAAGACACACCGCGCAGAGACAACGGTTCAAAAAGATGTGGCATTCTGGTTTCCTTTCCAAGTGCTGCCGACGTGGTAACACGAGTTTTGTCCGCTAAAGGTAGGGCGGGTGGAGCATATAGACCTTATCTTCGGCCAACCGGCCATGAGCGCAAAAAGACGACCCTCGCCGATTTTGGGCGACACTATGCGATGCTGTCCGAATCGCGACTCGAGTGGGCCTTCACTAGCCAAAAAGTCGGTTTGCGGCAAACTACGGGATGCGCGACACTTATCGGTCGTAGACGAATTTCATAGACTCAAGCCCTGGACGGACCCTTAAGCGGGGTCCTCAGCGTCAGATCTCCCGGACACGATCGCAATCTTCCGCTGCACTAGTACTAGACCTGGGGATAACTTTGACGACTTCTGCGCTTTCGGTCCATAGACCGATCCAGTACGGGCACCCCCTGCGCAATGGCGCGTACCCGGCCGAACAGCAAAACATTGGGAGCACCACCCCACTATGACCCAGCAATCGCTTCGTGAAGACCTCCTGCAATCCATGAAGTTCAGGTGCATCGGTCCGCCTCGGGGCGGACGTGTTGTGGCTGTAGCTGGCGACCCGTCGGATCCCGGTGTGGCGTACTTTGGCGCTGTTGCCGGAGGGCTCTGGAAGACAGAGGATGCGGGCAGTACTTGGGCGCCTATTTCGGACGGATATTTCAAGACTTCATCCGTGGGAGCCATCGCCGTCTCCGCAGTACAGCCCAATGTCATCTATGTAGGTATGGGCGAGTCCACGATCCGCACGGATGTCTCTTATGGAGACGGCGTATACAAGTCGACTGATCACGGCCATACGTGGACACACGTGGGGCTCGAAGACACGAGGCATATCGGACGAGTACGCGTGCATCCTCGAAACCCAGACATTGTGTACGTGGCAGCGTTGGGCCATGCTTTCGGCGCCAACGAGGAACGCGGTGTGTTTCGTTCGAGGGACGGCGGACAAAGCTGGGAGAAGGTTCTTTACGTGAGCGACAAGGCCGGCGCCGTCGACCTCTCTATTGACGAACGCAATTCAGATGTAGTGTACGCAACGTTTTGGGAGACATATCGCAATTTCTGGGAGCTTTCCAGCGGCGGACCTGGCAGCGGCCTCTGGCGTTCTACTGATGGCGGAGATACGTGGACCGACATCACGCGCAAGAAGGGTTTGCCGGAAGGATTGCTCGGCAAACTGGGTGTTGCGGCGTCGCCAGTGAAGAACGGACGGGTGTGGGCTATCATCGAGGCTAAGGACAAGCCGGGTCTATACCGTTCCGACGACTTTGGCGAAACGTGGGCATTGTTTACCGACAACCCGGACCTGCGACAGCGGCCCTGGTACTACATGCACATCTACGCAGACACTCAAGATGCGGACACTGTCTACGTTCTGAATCTGGACATGTGGAAATCGAGCGATGGAGGCAAAACCTTCACCCAGATTGGGACACCGCACGGCGATAACCACGACCTGTGGATAGACCCTGCAAATAACCGCCGGATGGTACAAGGCAATGACGGAGGCGCGTGCGTATCCTTCAACGCGGGTGAGTCTTTCAGCACCATCTACAATCAGAACACGGCTCAGTTTTACCATATTGCAGTAGACAACGCCTTTCCCTATCGTGTATATGGCACGCAGCAAGACAACAGCAGTGTTGCGGTACCGAGCGACACGAATACGGGCGCCATCGCATGGGCAGACTGTCTCCCAACAGGCACGGGTGAAAGCGGCTACATCGCTGTGCATCCGCAAGATCCTGACATTATCTATGTTGGCGCTGTGGGAAGCTCGCCCGGCGGAATGGGCTCATTGGAGCGGTGCGATATGACGAGCGGCCAGATTCAGCTCATCAACGTATGGCCGCAGTCGACGAGCGGTATGTCGCCGGCCGACTTCAAGTATCGTTTCCCCTGGACGTATCCGATCCTGTTCTCGCCGCATGACCCAGGTATTCTATACACATGCGGCAACGTTGCATTCCGTACCACGGACGAAGGGCATAGTTGGGAGGCATTTAGCCCTGATTTGACCGCTGCCGACGCGTCCACGCTTTTAGCTTCGGGCGGCCCCATTACGCTGGACACGAGTGGAGCAGAACACTATGCCACAATCTCGGCATTCATCGAGTCTCCGCACGAGTCAGGTGTTTTTTGGGCAGGCAGTGACGACGGGCTAGTGCACATCTCCCGTGACAACGGTGTGTCCTGGCAGAATGTGACGCCCCCAGGATTGCCCGAGCAGACCTTCATCTGCACGCTAGAGCCAGCACCCGACGAACCCGGCAAATTGTACCTGGCCGGAATTCGACACAAACTAGATGATCCGGCGCCGTACCTGTACGTCACCGAAAACTACGGCATATCCTGGCGGAAGATCATCGATGGCATACCCAGCGACGACTACACGCGTGTCATTCGCTCGGATCCGGAGCAGCCCGGACTGTTGTACGCGGGCACGGAACTAGGGCTCTACGTCTCCTTTGACGACGGCGTCCAGTGGCAGCGATGGCGGGCAAACTTTCCCGTCACGCCGGTGTTCGACCTTCTTGTCCAAAATAGTGACTTGGTCATTGCCACACACGGCCGCTCCTTATGGATCGCCGATGACCTGACGCCGTTACGGCAGCTTGTGTCGTCCGAAGCTGAAGGTTCGATTCGCCTATTTGCCCCGCGCACGACCTACCGTGTTTTGCCGGATCTGACCGCGGACTGGACGACCACGGAAGGTCGCGGGTACAGCATTGGAATCACGACGGCCGCGAACTTCCTCGCAAAACGCACGGAAACCGGTCAGGTTGAGCGGACGTTTTTAGATACGGGGGAAGGGGCTGATCGAGGCGCGATTGTTTATTACGCGCTTCCTTCCGATATGAGCAGCGATACAGACTTGCGTATGGAGTTTGTGGATGCTCAAGGCGAGTTGGTCCGGACCTTGCACCGTAGGCCGGCCAGCTATGACGAGTGGGACGACAAACGAAAGTCGCTGGACACCGGCCCATGGCTGCCTGCGAAGCCTGGAGTCAACCGTTTCGTCTGGGACTTGCGCTACGAGGGTGCGACACGCGTGGCTGGCAACAAGACAGCGTCGGAGGCGCTGGCCGGACCCTTTGTGTTGCCGGGCAGCTATACGGTGCGACTGTTTGTTGGCCAGGACCAGGTGTCGGCCGGTTTCGATGTGGTCAACGATAAGCGCGCGAACACGGACCTCGGCGACCTGAAGGCGCAACTCAGCCTCCTGCTGCGCATCCGGGACAAGATCTCGGACGCGCACGCGGGCGTGAACAAATTGCGCGAAATCAGAACGCAGGTAGAAGGTTGGCAGAAGCGAATGCAGGACCACCGGGAAATATCAGAAGCCGCCGATGCCGTGTTGGACAAGCTTGCTGCCATCGAGGATGAGTTAATCTTGCCTGGCGAACAAAAGAACGTGTACAGCCTGATACAGCGGGACAGACTAAACGCGGCACTGGCGTCAGTAATCAGCGTCGTTGCCAGCGCCGATGCAGCGCCGACGGTCCAGTCGGCCGCGCTAGCGCATGAGTACGCAGCAGCCATCGACGAGCAACTTTCGGCATTGAATGAATTGAGTGTGACAGACATCACCGCACTCAACAGCCTGATCAAAGAAACGGGTGCGCCGCCAATTCAGTGAAACTTGTTTCCCTATTTCCCCCGAGGATGCTCGTTTTTCGGCCGTTGCTGGAGCCACCCGGCGCGTTTATAATCGAACAGTATCCATACGTCGAATCTAGCGACGTTGAGGTGTGGGCGACCGAATTACCGGAGCCCGCGGGGAGTGTCTACCTATGGGGAGTGCGGTCCAGAAGAGCACCGCGGACGTTGAGCAAGAAGTAGCGCGCGAGGAGTCCTCAGACACAACGCGAGAAAACACACCGGGCTCTCAATCAATTGCAAAGGTTCCTGCCGACAGTGGCCGCGCGGGGACAAACGGGACTAGTCATCATGGCGTGACTATGAATTCAGCAGGTCATGGTCATCTGGCTCTCAACATACCCCAGCCATCAGGCACCACACTCGATTCCGTTTATGGTTTGCTGCTGGACCTACCGCCTATCCCCATCACAGCTGGCGGATTGGATGTCCAAATTCAGCCGTCCGACGAGGAGTTGCATGCGCTAGATCGGTTACTCCGCATACTCCCTGATTCGTACGCCGCTCCCGACCGCGAATTCCTGCTCACTGCATACGCTGTTGCGAGCTATGCCCATCGCGACCAGTTTCGGAATAGTGGTGAGCCCTATGTGACGCACCCTATTGCAGTTGCCACCATCCTCGCCGAACTACGGATGGATCCGGACACGCTGGCGGCAGGTCTGCTGCACGATGTGGTTGAGGATACGGATTTTGACATCACCTTTATTCGCGACCGTTTCGGTGAATCTGTGGCCAATCTCGTCGATGGCGTGACGAAGTTGAGGAAGATCAACGAGATTGGAAACGCTAAAGAAGGTATCGCGGACGCCAAAGCCGAGTCGCTGCGCAAGATGTTTCTGGCAATGGTTGACGATGTTCGCGTCGTTATCATCAAGCTGGCCGACAGGCTGCACAATATGCGTACGTTGGGCAGCCAGAAGAAACACAAACAGAAACGGATCGCGCGGGAGACCCTGGATATCTTTGCACCACTGGCGAATCGCCTGGGTATATGGCAGATCAAATGGGAGTTGGAGGACCTAAGTTTCCGCTATCTCGAGCCGAATACCTACCGTGAGCTGGCGCGTGCCGTCGAACAAAAACGAGATGATCGCGAAAAGTGGGTGGCGAAGACCAAAATCGAACTGGGACAAGAGCTTGCGAAGGCGGGCATCGAAGCCGAGATCTCGGGTCGCCCAAAGCACATCTACAGCATCTATCGCAAGATGCATAGAAAAGACATCGAATTCGACCAGATCTACGACATTCACGGCTTCCGTATAATCGTCGACACCGAGGCCCAATGCTACGCGGCGCTGGGAATCGTCCACAGCATCTGGCGACCCATTCCTGGTGAGTTCGACGACTATATCGCCAACCCCAAGGACAACATGTACCGGAGTCTTCACACTGCGGTGCTCTCGCGGCGTAGCGGTCGGCCAATGGAAATCCAGATCCGCACGCACGAGATGCACGAGGTGGCGGAGAGAGGCATCGCCGCACATTGGCAGTATAAAGAGGAAAAACGCCACGAGCGCCAGTTCCAGGAAAAGATCGCGTGGCTGCGGCAACTGATGGAGTGGCGCCAGGACGTATCGGATGCCGCCGAATTCGTCAAAGGCATGCAGTCGGACGTGTTCCACGACCGCGTATATGTCTTCACTCCTCAAGGTGACGTGATCGACTTGCCCGCGGGTTCGACGCCAATCGATTTCGCCTACGCCATTCACACGGAACTTGGCCACCGTTGCCGCGGCGCGAACATCAAGGGCAAGCTTGTGCCGCTGGACTATAAGCTGCAGAACGGGGACCAGGTCACCGTGATCACGGCCAAACGAGGCGGTCCGAGCCGTGATTGGCTGAATCCGAATCTGGAATACATTGCCACACAGAGAGCCCGCAGCAAGATCAGGAGTTGGCTGCGCAGGCAAGATAGGGACGAAAACATACAGCGTGGCAGACAGATGTTGGAAAAGGAAATCAAGCGGCTCGCCATTTCCGACAGCCACGAGACACTGGCGCGGTTGTTCGGCTATGAAAAAGTGGACGACTTCTTGGCGGCCATTGGCTATGGAGATGTCAACTCCCAGCAACTCGCTCAACGCGTGCTCGAAAAGGAACGCAAAGAGCGGGAGAAGTCCCAGCAAGAGGACCCATTTGCTGCTTGGGAGAATCGCCTAGAGGGAACCGGTGACGAGGCTGGCCGCGGCGCCACCGATGGGTTCCGCGTTCAAGGCGTTGAGGGATTACTGACGCGACTCGGCCAGTGCTGCAATCCGGTACCGGGAGACGCAATCGTCGGCTATGTAACGCGTGGCAGCGGCGTCACTATCCATCGCACCAATTGTCCAAACATCGCCAATATTGTGCGTCAGGGCGAAGATAATCGTCTCGTCGACGTTCAATGGGCTGACCAGCCGGAAGCCTCGTACCCGGTGCGTATCCAAGTCAGCGCGTACGATCGGTCGGGCCTAATGCGTGACGTGGCCGCACTTGTGGCGGATGAGCATATCAACATGATCACCGTGGAAGCCTTGACTGGGCAACAGGACAACCTCGCTCTCATTAACGCCACGTTGGGAATCCGCGACGCTACGCAGTTGACGCGCATACTCACAAAAATTGACCGTCTCCCCAACGTCGTAGAAGCGAGACGTACAGTCGGCTAGGCCGACTGCTGGCACCGCATAACCGCTCTCTACCTGCACCGAGCCCTATCAACATCGAAACGTATATCCTTTGCCCCTAACGGTGACCAAGTGCTTCGGGTTATAGGGATCCGGCTCGATTGACTCACGTAGCCAGCGCACGTGTACGTCCAGCGTCCGCGTGTCGTCAAGGTACGACGTTTCCCAGATCGTGGACATAATCTCCGGGCGAGTTACTACAACATTGGAGTTGTTCATAAGTAGCTGGAGTAGTGCACACAGTTTTGGCGTTAGTCGACGAGAGCCGTCCGGTGTATGCACGGTTCGCGTGGCCAGGTTCAACTCGAACGGGCCGCACTCTAGTATCTGCGATGGTGTCTCTTCTTGCAGACTCTCGGCGGCAGACTCAGCAAGTTCCCGGGTTAAGGGCAGAGGTATGTAGCCGTCGAAAGAAAAGCGGCCCGTTGGCGGCTTCTTGCCTACTGCGAAAATCGGCATAGCCGGAATACGACGGCGCAGAACGTGGCAGAAGTGTTCTCGGCTGTGGGGCCGGCTATCAAGTTCAACCAATATGGCCTGTGATGGATGAACGCTCAGGTGGCGTAGGGCCGCCCGTTGGCTGGTAACCACCAAGAGATGAATCTGTTGCTGTGAATCGAAATGAATTTCCAGCGCAATAGGGGATGTTGGCTCTTGGACTCTCCAGGCCTCTGGCCAAGTGGCGTCAACCTGGCGGGCCGTGCTGCGCCTGCACAAGAAAAGCAGCACCACTGGCTCCGCCCGCGCGGCCGTCCCACGTGCTTCCGGCGCGGCCTCGTCATTCGTTGCGCAAGCGCCGGTATCGGCAGCCGGTGCATTCGATGGTGCCATGATCTCTGCGATCCGTTGCGTGGGTGGGACCCGTGCGGTCTGTAACCGTTGACGTGGTCAGTATACACGCTTGGGACCTACACACGCAACGCGGAATCGCGCAAGGTTGTCACACATCATCACGGGCCGGATCCGTCGCCGGTTGCGTTCCAGTTGAGCGCCGCCAGTCATGTGCGAGCGAATGTTTTGCTAGCGCAGCGGCGCCACAGAATTCGGTTCGGCCGACTACGCTGTGTGGCCAGCCGACTCCATCCACCGCAAAGCTTGTTGCCTGAAAGGCTCTGCATCCGACTCAAACCGACATGCCTGATGACAGAATGTACGCGCGCGCCTGCAGAACATACTTGTGATCCCAGAATAATGGCTTGACTTCGGCACGCGCCAAGATAGCTGTCGACATCAGGCCGTCGATTCCGGCTCCGAAGATAGCGCTGCACACGCGTCTATCCATCCACCGAATCCTTCATCCGAAATGTCAGTTACTCACATCTTCGCCAAGTCCAGCCGCGCGATCGAGGGCACGCTTGTTGGCGCGGTCCCGATAATCCAGGAATGCTGCAATTGCAAGAGGACCAACGGCGACCAGGAACGCAACCGTCCCCCAGACAAAAAGGACCGTGTCACTCATTATGTCCGCTCCCGGCCAGGACAAGAGCACCGAGGCTTAGGATGGAAGGGACCCAGATTGCGACGAAGAGCCCTTGCTCCCTTGAACCAGTGAACCAGAGCCATACTGACAATGCAAATGAAATTGCCGCAGCCAGAAGTATGGAGCCTTTGACAATTTGAGTTCGAGAATTCATGGAGAGTTCCTCCCAGCCCCATTCTTGGCTGTGTTTGAAACCACTTGTTCAAAATCCGGATGGTCTGCTATGTGACGATAATCGTGACGCCACAGAATTTCCTCGCCGTCCACCAGAAAGGCGCCGGGCATCATACGAGTATCACCGACCGGTCGCCCACCAAACGACCCGTTTTTCATAGCGCGGATCCCACAGGCCGCGACCTCCGGGCCAATTATCTCTCGCAGGCTCGCTCTCTCCAAGCCAAACGCCTGATAGAGATACTTCGACGGATCGGAGACAGCACGTGCCTCCGGCCACAACTGCTGAAAGAAGACGTTGCCCTGATCCACAGTTCCCTGATACACAAAGAGAATCTTCAGGTCATAGGCATTAGTGGTGAATACCTTACGCAGTTCTTTCACAGTCTCGTGGCAAAAAGGTCAACCAAAGTGGCGCAGAAATATCAGGAGCGTCCTCCCCTCCAGAAGCTGATCGGCAAATCTCCCGGGCTGCACGTTCACACCTTCTACCGCTCTGTTCAGTACGTTTTTGTCTATCAAATTCATGCTATCTCTTACTCCCGAAGAAATGTCGAGGGACAGATATTAGAAGCCGCTCCGATGGTACCTATTCAGTTGCGCGCTATTGGTAGCCATTTCGCCGCCGCTAGATTGTGCAGCTTCCGGCGTTGCTACGGGTGCAGATGCTGGTGCACAGGCAGCCAACAGAAGTGCAACGAAGACTGGAGCAAAGACAACATATTTCACATTTCGCTCCCTGTTGGGTTGTCCAAACTCCAAGCTTTGCTAGACCAAATACTGTCCACCGATCTGTACACGCACCCTGCACATATTGTGCATTATATGTGCAATATATAGACAATATTGTACTTTATCTACCAATTGGCTACGAGCGCCCGGCCAAATGGCTTGGAAAGCTAGCCCTACTGAGAGTGGAGATGGCGAGATGCTACCCGTTGCGTTGACCAAAGCAAGCGCTCTGCGTATTAGGTTAACGACGACTAGAGCGGAACCCGTAGAGGATCAAAAAACGGCGCTCATTGCTGCGTTCTTACGGGCTTGAGCGCCGTTTCGAGTATTAGGTTGGAGCATAATCACAACCGCAAGTATGTACAGCCAGTGACGCGACCGTCTAAAATTCGATATCCTCGAGCTGGCTGATCATGTCACTGATGACGTCGAATCCGCCCTGCCAAAATGCGGGATCGGAGATATCGATGCCCGCCTCCTCCAAGATCTCGACCGGACGCGCGGAGCCGCCGTGTGCGAGCAAGCGCAGATACGCCGGCTTGAACGCGTCACCCTCCTGTTGGAAGCGTCGATAGAGGGCCAATACGAGAAGTTGTCCAAAACTATAGGCGTAACAATAGAAGGGTGTGTGGAAAATATGAGGTATGCTCACCCATTCATATTGGAACTCGTCACCTATTTCCACGCTGTCGCCGAACTGCTCTGCCAGATTCTGGGCGTACAGCGCGTTCAGTTCGTCCTGGGACTTATTGGCGAGAATAGCTTCATGCGCCGTGCGTTCGAATGCTACGAAATAGGCTTGGCGAAGTACTGTCGCGTACATATCGTCGACCGCCGTGGCAAGGATTTCGCGTTTGACAAGCGGGTCTTCCTCTTCCTCCAGCAAGCGGTCCGTCAGTAACATTTCGGCAAAGACGGATGCGGTTTCGGCCAAAGGCAGGGCGGAATGCTGCGTCAGCACGCTGTGATGCGCAGCCATCATGGAGTGGATAGCGTGCCCCAATTCGTGTGCCATCGTCGCGACATCGCGCACCTTCCCTGTGAAGTTCATGAGTACCCAAGGTGTCTGGCTTGGCAATACGGTCGCACAGAAGGCGCCGCCTCGTTTTCCTTTGCGCACTTCCGAATCGATATGATCACGGGCGAATACGCGCTCCGCCTGTTCCGCGATCTGGGGAGAGAACTCTTCAAATGTCTCCAAGACCATCTCGATGGCATCGCCATACGCTATCTCGCGGTCCGACTCGGTGAGGGGCGCGTAGATGTCATACCGTCGCAGCTTGTCCACTCCCAGCCAACCTGCCTTGAGCCGGAAGTAACGCTGGAAGACGCCGACGTTATTCCTACACACGTTCAGCAGCGTGTCGACCGCCTCATCAGGGATGTCGTTGCTGACGTTACGAACGGAAATCGGAGTTTCATAGCCGCGTAATTCAACCTGTTCCATATACCAGTCGCGTACGCGGTTTGCGTACATCTGTGCCAGGATATTTGCCTCGCCCATGTAGACACGATAAAGCTCCTGATAGGCCGCGGCGCGCAGGCCGGGATCGGGAGAGTGGACATAGGACATGAGCGCGTCACGTGTCAATGAACGCTTCTCCCCGCCTACGTCCAGCGTGAACTCGAGACGGCTCGTCAGCATGTCGTATAGTGTGATGACCGCGCTGATGCCATTCGCATCCTTGATGTTGATGACCTGCTCGATCTTCTCTTCCTTCGTATACGGCTTGGTACGCCGCATGTCCTCGAGAAAATGGCGATAGTCCGAATACGCGTCAGCGCTGGGCAACAGCGCGGCGGCCTCGTTATCGTCAAGTGATTTCCACCACAGATCGAAGAATAGCGTGCGGTTCTGCGCCTGCGTCAGCGTCTGCATCATGCGGTTGCGGTAGTTGAGCGCGGCGGCAGACTGTGTTTCAGCCGCAAACCACAGGCTGCCGTAGGAGCCAAGAACGTAGATCTGCTCGACCAGACATTCATACTGCTCCACAATCTGTATCAGCAGTCCTGGATCCATTTCCGGGTCAAGCAGATCTCGCTGTTGCTCCAATGCGGCGACCTCTGTTTCCAGCGCTGCCAGCCGTTCGTCAATCACCGCTTCGGACGGTTCCGGAAGCAGGTCGCTCAGATCCCAGCCCGTTGGTTCCGTGACATATGTTGTTGATTTCGCGGGGTTGCTCATCATCTACACTCGCTTTTCTACTGGAGCCCCAATTGGTCACGGACGATTCGCCGCAATACCGTGTGGAGAATACCGCCATTCTTGTAGTAATTGATTTCGACAGGCGTATCAATCCGGCTGACCACGTCAAACTGTGTGACTGCACCATCGTCGTCTACCGCGCGCACGGTATAAGTCTGAGCAGGCATCAAGTCTTCGCTCAAACCGAGGATCTCGTACGTTTCGTAGCCTGTGAGTCCGAGTTTCTTGGCGGAGTCACCGTCCAGGAACTGCAGTGGAAGGACGCCCATTCCGACCAAGTTGCTGCGGTGAATGCGCTCGAAGCTTTCTGCGATGACCGCGCGCACCCCTTGTAGCTGGGGTCCTTTCGCGGCCCAGTCGCGGCTGGAGCCCGTGCCGTACTCCTTGCCGGCGATGATTATCAGCGGTGTGTGCGTTTCTGCGTATCGCTCGGCCGCATCAAAGATCGGCATCACCTCGCCTGAAGGAATGTGTATGGTGACACCGCCTTCCACACCAGGCAACATCTGGTTCTTGATGCGTATGTTGGCGAAGGTGCCACGGACCATCACCTCATGGTTGCCGCGACGGCTGCCATACGAATTCCAATCGGATGGTTCGACGCCGTGGCTTTCCAAGTAGCGGCCCGCAGGGCTGCCGGGCGCAATGCTCCCGGCCGGGCTAATGTGGTCGGTTGTTGTGCTGTCCGGCATGACCGCAAGGACCCGTGCGCCATGAACTGGTTCCACGACAGGCATGTCCAGGTCGATAAAGAAGAATGGAGGCTCCTTGACGTAGGTGCTGTAGGGTTCCCATTCGAATAGAGCGCCGCCGGTCACAGGGATGTCGTTAAATTCGGCATTGCGTGTGAAGACGTCGGCATATTCCTCGTGGAAAAGCGCAGGCCGCAGACTAGCGCGGATGGCGTCTCGAATCTCCGTCTGGCTGGGCCAGATCTCGCGAAGGTAGACAGGCTGGCCATTCGGATCGTATCCGACAGGATCGATTTCCAGGTTCGTATTCACGGTTCCGGCGATGGCGTAAGCAACGACAAGGGGCGGTGATGCCAGGTAATTGGCGCGTACATCCTGACTAATACGGCCCTCAAAGTTGCGGTTGCCGCTGAGTACGGAGGCGGCAACGAGGTCGCCGATGTGAATCGCTTCGCTGATAGCAGGCGGAAGCGGGCCGCTGTTGCCGATGCACGTGGTGCAGCCATAGCCGACTATATGAAAGCCGAGAGCCTCGAGGTACGGAATTAGTCCGCTCGCCTCTAGGTATTTGGTCACCACTGTGCTCCCCGGCGCCATACTGGTCTTGACCCAAGGTTGCACATCGAGACCGCGTTCGACAGCCTTTTTTGCGAGTAATCCGGCGCCAATCATCACGCTAGGATTGCTGGTATTCGTGCATGAGGTAATGGCCGCAATGACTACGCTTCCATGCGTCAATTCAAAGCTGCGACCGCCGTGTTCTACGCGTACAGTGGTCGAAGCGGCCTCTTCGTCCAGGCCGAAGCCTTGCGGGCCTACTGGGGCAGTGAGACCGCCCTGCCAGACGCGCTGCATGTCACCCAAGCCAATGCGATCCATGGGCCGTTTGGGACCTGCAAGACTCGTCATTACCGTGGTCATATCGAGTTCCAGCGTGTCGCTGAACTCTGGTTCGGGTGACTCCGCGGTATGAAACAACCCTTGTTCTTTGTTGTAGCGCTCTACCAGATCGACAAGCTCTTCGCTTCGTCCGGTGCCGGCGAGATAACGCAGGGTCTCATCGTCTACGGGAAAATAGCCGATGGTGGCGCCATACTCTGGGGCCATATTGGCAATCGTAGCGCGATCCGGAAGGCTGAGGTTTTTCAGCCCGGGCCCAAAATACTCCACGAATTTCCCGACGACGCCTTTCCTGCGCAACATTTCAGTCACACGCAGTACAAGATCGGTGGCCGTAGCCCCGTCCGGGAGTTCGCCCGTCAGTTTGAAGCCGACAACCTCCGGCATTAGCATGTAAATGGGCTGGCCAAGCATGACTGCCTCGGCTTCTATGCCGCCAACGCCCCAGCCGAGCACACCCAGACCGTTGATCATGGTCGTATGGCTGTCCGTGCCGACCAAGGAGTCCGGGTATGCGATGGGCATGCCGTTATTTGGGCTCGTCTGCACGACGCTGGCCAGGTATTCGAGATTCACTTGATGCACGATTCCCGTGGCGGGCGGAACGACGCGAAAGTTGTCGAAGGCTTCTTGGCCCCACTTGAGAAACTCATAACGCTCGCGGTTGCGTTCGAATTCGCGCTCTGCATTATAGAAGCGGGCGAAGACGCTTCCAAAGCGGTCCACCTGCACGCTATGGTCAACCACGAGGTCGACCGGCACCTCGGGATTTACCTTCGCAGGATCGCCGCCCATCCGAGCCACTGCGCTACGCACTGCAGCAAGATCGACAACGCTCGGTACGCCGGTGAAATCCTGCAGAACCACGCGTGCGGGTTTGAAGGGTATCTCTACTTGGCCGGCCGTCGCCGGACCCCACTGTGCAATGGTTTCGACTGCCCCACGCGTGATCTCAAAACCGTCCGCTTGGCGCAGTGCGGCCTCGAGCAGGACCCGAATCGAATAGGGCAGACGCGACAGATTCGCCACGCCGCCGGCTTCCAAAGCTGCCAGCCGGTAGAGCACTGCCGGGCCGCTTCCCGTTTCGAACGTATCTTTGGCGCCGAAGTAATCTTGTGTAGGCATAGAGCATCCCTTTCGCTTCAACACAACTTACCGAGGGTACCTGGCGCACCGACAGATGGCGGGACAATGCGAGAGCATGCTGGCGGTCGCAGGCGAGACAACGATCAGGGCGAATCTCGTCGCTGCGGTTCGTATACCCCGTTGAAAATGCGCTTTATGATAACAGCAATAGGCCACAAATCTAGAATCATGCGACACCTCACGGACCTTTGCCTATGGCATGCATACCAGCGACGGCAAGTGTGCAAGTTGACACTATCGTAATCATGGCATCCGAACGCCATTTTCAGGGCGAATATGCCGTATGAACATACTGCCGTAGCCTACGCCATTGCTGACGAGAACGACGTGGTTGTCGCGCGCATCATATTCCTGCATCAAGTTATGTTGCGCAAGATAGTGCTGCGCGTTTGCGTGTATAATGTTGAGTGCAACATACAGTAGTATTGTATCTACATCTCTTGGAGTGATTGTCATTTAGGGTGAGAAGATGTCTAGCACGGTACGCGAGTACCGGGGAAGGCTGGTCACCGAGAATGAGCAGGGCCGAATCGTATGGGCTCTCACCCAGCGCCGAACGCGTTCAGCTAGCGTTGGACGCCGCAGGAATTGCTTTGCACGTACGAGAGTTATCTCAATCGACGCGTACTGCACAAGACGCTGCGCTAACAATAGGCCGCGAGGTGGGGCAAATCGTCAAGTCACTGATATTTCGCGACGTGAACAGCGGCGGTGCAGTTTTAATCTTGGCCTGCGGGTCGAACAGGGTCGACGTTCCGAAAGTCAGCGCGGCTATCGGACACAAATTGTCAAAAGCCGACGCAGACTTCGTGCAGGAAAGGACGGGCTTCGCGATCGGAGGTGTTCCGCCCGTTGGTCACTCCAGTGCCATCGAGACGTATGTGGACAGTGAGCTGATGAATTATGGGGTGATCTGGGCAGCGGCCGGCACTCCGCGAGCAGTCTTTTCTCTGACGCCTCAGCAGCTCTTGCAGCTAACAGGTGCAAAAGTAATTGGTATCTGCTGATTCACAGACAGCATACTGTTTTTAGCAAGACTCTGGCGCTGATTACGCTGGTATCATGCCTTGTGACGCTCATCCTGCTGGAAATGTAGATAAAACGTCACAAAACACGATTTGAAATCATATTTGGAATGTGATACTATTATTGCAAGGCATTTGGACAATGTCGCAAGCAGCGCGAACCGGCATTCATTCTCTTAGTCTATTTGTTTTTATCATTCGTCATCCGGAGAAATGCCCATGAACCGACATCTACTCAGACGGTCGTACATAGTTCTTGCCGTTATTTTTCTGTTCTCTTTCACGCTTTTATCCGTTCAGTTCGGCGCCGTAGACGTGGCGGCGGGCAAATCGCTGGCGGTAGATACACCGATCCCAACGCAGCCGCCGCCAACCAATACGCCGGTACCGCCGACAGAGGAACCCACCAAGGAGCCGACGATTCCGCCGCCTCCAACAGTGACACCGACGGCGCCACCGACGCCACTGCCGCCTGCCGAGATTCCTGAACCGATCACCGTGATATTGTTCGGCACGGGCTTGGCTGCCTTATCCGCAGCTGCGGCGCGCAGGAAGAAGACCGAGTAGCGGTACGTTAGCTAGTCGAGCCTGGTGTTTGTTGCTAGGTTCGCAGATGCATGAAGCCCGAGACTCCGGCAGGAAATCCTGCCGGAGTTTTCTTTGGCTTTGCGAGCGCCATCCGGTTTTGTGTTGCCGCCTCCGATCCGCCAGGCGGACGGGATCGCCAGGCAATCAAGCAGTCAAGCATCGAGCGCTTCTGGTATAATCCGAAGCTACGCCTGTTGTAGAGGAGGATTACAGATGCCGCAACGCGCTTACCTGCCGGTGCGAATGACCTCAACTAATCGGACTGATCGCCGGGCCGCGGCGGCGCCAGACAGACACCGACCCGCGGCCAAGTTTAGATCACATCCG
>JBJYXA010000173.1:0-4897 GCA_046259705.1 Caldilineaceae bacterium | reverse complement strand
GTATCGGCATCGGAGCAGTTGGCTCCTGCCACAATCACCAGCGAACTCGTCAGCGTTGCCTGGGCAGGCGAGGTCCCATCCGAACCTGATTTGGAACCGCCGGTCCTTGACTGGGAGCACATGACGCGACCGGCCGCGAAGCAAGAACGGCGGTTTCCCGAACAGCCAGTGTACCTCGTACGGAGTGGTCATATGCGAGGTGAATATGTAGCCGTATATGCCTTCAGTGAAATCTTCCAAGTTGCCAGCGGAGAACTACGGCGTGTCGTGGCCATGGACGTAACGTTGCCAGGCGCCTCGTTGCTTTCGGAGCTTTCGCATGCATGGCAAAACTCGGCCCAAGGTGCTATGGGCGGCCTGTCGATTGCAGGCGCCGATGCCGATAAAGGGGCGCTCTCGCCCAACGAAATTGCCTCGCGACAGTCAGCCAAGGTAATGGTGGAGGACGGGGGCATCCAGGAGATCCGCGCCGACACTTTGGCGGAGGCAGGTATAGCCAGTCCTCGGACGCAGTATCTGCAAGTCTACCTGCGCGACGTCGAGATTCCGTTGCAGATTGAGGACCAGAATGGGGATGGCGTGCTGAATGGCGAAGACACGTTCCGGTTTTATGCCGGTGAACCAGGGGATCGGTGGAACTCGGCGGACATCTACTGGATCATTGTGGGTACATCGCCTGGTCAACGAATGGGTTCCCGTTCGGTATCGCCGGGGGATGCTCCAATGCGGACGACGGCAGTGGCCAGCGGGACCTGGCGCGAGTATCACACATACGAATCCGCGCTACCCGGTCCGGATGGCGACCACTGGTTTCATGCCGAATTGGCGATTCCTGTCACAGAGGAAAGCAAAGCCGCTATCACCAGCGTAACTTTCGAATTATCGCCGGACCTGCCGCTGGTCTCAGACGCAGATATCGAGTCAACGTTCGTGGTGGCGGGGACCGCAGTCGACGCCCGTGATAGCCTTGCAGCACCAGCACAAGTTCCGCATATCCTGCAGTTAAGCGGTGGCTCGGTCGCAACCACGGAGGAAGCCGATGACTGGATCGTCGACTTCGCAACGGACTTTGCAGTAGATTTCGAACGTACAATGACGACCACCGGTACCGCCGATGAGTTGACCATCCGACTATTGCAGGGACCTCAAACCACACGCCTGTATCTGGACACAGTCGACTGGCGGCAACCGGTGCGCCTCAATTTCGCCGGGGATGGCGCCACGTTCGAGGGTGTTGCCGGCCACTGGCGATATCGTTTGGCCAATGTGCCCACTGGCGCACTGCTGTATGACGTAACAAACGTGCGACAACCGATCATTCTGGGCCGCACGCAAGGGCAAGAGTACGTGTTCGAGGACGGCCCAGAAGCGAAACGCTATGTCCTGGCAGCGACGGGTACATTACGGCATCCCTTCGTCAAGGCGCACACACCCGTATCCATTTCCAGACTGAATGGCGCCGACGTCCTCTATATAGCGCCGGTGATATTCCACACTGCCCTAGACCCACTTGTGCAAGCGCGCGAACGCGCAGGTCTGAAAGTAGAGATAGTCGACGTGCAAGAGCTGTATGACGGGTGGGGCTATGGCTTCGTCGACCCCGATGCGATCCGCGACTTCTTGCGCTGGGCAGTCAGCACATGGAATTTGCCCCCATTTGCCGTCGTCCTGGTCGGCGATGGAACACACGATCCGAAAGGTTTTCTGGGCTTTGATAATCCAAACCATATTCCACCCTATTTGGCAGACGTGGATCCATGGATCGGTGAAACACCGTGTGAGAGCTGTTACGCACAACTTGACGGCGACCAGCCGCTCGAGGAGAGCGCGTTCCTGATCGATGTCCTGATAGGCCGGCTACCTGTGAATACGATCACGGAGCTGGAGGTCGTCGTGAGCAAGATACTAGGTTACGAGAACGAGCGTAACCCGGTATCGCCGTGGCGCAACCTTTCCGTACAATTGGCGGACGACTGGATTCATGAAGACGGCAAGAAAGACGGCGCCGGAAACTTCACGGAGTTTGTCGAACGGATTTTCCGGCTGCGCCCTGAGGGCATCCGGTACGCGCGCATGTATTACAACCCTGAAGTTGATATGAGCTTGCTCGATCAGGAAACGCAAGATTGGCTGAGTAGTATCAAACAGTGGATTGTGTCGAGCAAGGACGCAGCGCGTAGCAGGACGCTATCGTTGCTCGACAGCGGCGCCGGACTGGTGACCTTCACCGGCCATGCAAACCATTGGATGTGGGGCCGCTTGGGTGAGGAGCCCGGCTACGAGCCCCGGCTATTTGGTCTTTGGGATGTGTCCAAGCTCACCAACCAGAATCAGCTATTTGTCGGTCTGTCGATGACGTGTCTGTCTTCTGCATTTAGCGAGCCGGCGGAATACCCCATGACTATCGATGAGCATCTGCTGCTTCACCCAAACGGCGGCGCCGTCGCCGTTTGGGGTCCTGCCGGCCTGAGCGTCGCCTACGGTCACGATGCGCTACAGATGGGCTTTTACAGCAGATTATGGAGCCGTACAAGTCATGCGCCACCGGTTGTCATTGGGGAGCTAGTCAGGTCAGGCTACGAGAACGTCGTGTTGAACAGTTCCTGCTGCCAGGACGTTGCACGTACCTTTGTGCTGCTCGGGGATCCGTTGACGCCGGTACGTGTACAACCGCTAGACCTGCAATACCTGCCGTCATTCCGCGCCACCAGGCAGGATTGGCGTCTTTACATTCCGTCAACCAGATAGAGCGTGATGGCGTTCAAGCAGCGAGATTGCTGGTAGCATGAATCGAGACTATCGTTCGATACAGCGAGTATTGGTGGGGGCGTTCTTTCTGAATTTGGTGGCTGCCGCGCCCAAGATCGCGGTCGGCGCATCTACAGGCGCACTAAGTCTGATCGCCGACGGTGTAGATACGCTATTTGATGGGCTGTCAAATGTGATAGGCCTGGTGGGCGTACGGGTCAGCAGCCGTCCGCCCGACGAAGATCACCCCTACGGCCACAGAAAGTTCGAAACGATCGCCGCCCTCTCCATCGCCGGCGGACTCTTCGTCGCTGCGTGGCAACTGGGATCAGGAGCTATACACCGACTGTTCGACCCCACTGTCGTCGACGTAAACCGTTGGAGCTTGGCCGCACTACTATTCGGCGCGGTAGTGCAAGGCGCGACCGGATGGTGGGAGATGAACAAGGGCCGTTCGTTGCAGAGCGAAGTCTTGCGCGCCGACGCACGGCATACTATCGCAAGTTTGGGTGTAAGCTTATCCGTGCTTATCGGCCTGCTATTCACGTGGCTGGGGTACGAGCGGGCCGATCCCATCGCTGCGCTGATCGTGACCATCTTCATCCTGAAGGTTGGGGTGGACACGTTGAGAGAGAATATCCCCGCGCTAGTTGACCAAGCGCCGTTGTCTCGGCAGAACATCGCCGCAGTTGTGGAAAGCGTGGAAGGGGTCGAAAGCTATCATCGTATCCGAAGTCGCGGCACTACGGATAACGTGGCGATAGACCTGCATGTGCGGGTGGCCCCCGATCTCTCCATGCAGGATGCCAACGCAATCGCCGACGAGGTACGAAGGCGTTTGCTTTCTATGCCGGGTGTGGACGACGTCACCGTACACGCGGAAGCGGACCGTGACAGGGACATAGCTCCCGACCTACAGGCAGCAGCCAAGCTGGCCGCCCGCGAGGTCGGATTATCGCTGCATGAGTGCTGGATACAGGAGGTCGATGGACACATCAGCATGCATCTTCATGTCGGCGTGGACCCTGCGCTTACGCTCCAGGAGGCCCATGATAAGGTAGACCACTTGGAGAAGTTGATCCTGCAAAGACAACCGACCGTAGAATCCGTCTACTCTCACATCGAGCTTGCATCGCCAGAGATACTGCCAAGCGCGCGCGTTAGCCGTCCACTGCAACAACGCGTAAAGAATAGCGTGGAGGAAGCTGCGGCGGGATTCGAGGCATTGAGCAACGTTCACAACATCCAGGTTCGCCAGGTTGAGGGCAGGTTGTTCGTCACCTTGGAAGCAAATGTGGATGGGGACCTATCGATCACTGAAGCTCACGAATTGAGCACGCAGCTTCAAGAAGCTATCCGTGCAGTGGTGCCAAATGCAGGAGAAGTGCTGGTGCATTTGGAGCCTGCTCAACCGCCTGTACAATCAATGTCCGTGTGATCACAGTAGAGCTAAGTAAGTGTAGCTTCCATAGGAAGGGGTCCGGCCAGTGCCTTACGGAATCAATGTTGTTACCGTCATCGGCGCGGGAACCATGGGCGCTGCGATCGCCGGTCATCTGGCGAACGCTGGATTGGCCGTCAACTTGCTCGACGTCACGCCGGATTCGCTCAAGGCGGATGAGATTGAAGCAGGACTGACACTGGCCGATACCTCTGTACGAAATCGCATTGTCCGGTCAGGCTTCGAGCGAATGTTGGACGCCAAACCGGCGAATCTATTCTCGGACAGTGGGGCGAAACGAATTCGCCTAGGAAACGTGGAGGATGATTTTGAGCGGGCGGTGGCCGAGGCCGACTGGGTGCTGGAGGCCATTGTAGAGCGACCGGAGCCAAAACAAATATTAATGGCTCGTATCGAGAACATCGCTTCACCTACGGCCGTGATCTCCACGAACACGTCCGGCATACCGATCAGTGTGGTTGCAGAGGGACGCGACTCCTCATTCCGACGCAGGTTTCTGGGCACACATTTTTTCAATCCACCACGTTATCTGCATCTCGTCGAGGTTATCCCGAACACAGACACAGATC
The DNA here is from genome assembly GCA_046259705.1 of Caldilineaceae bacterium. Lineage (GTDB taxonomy): Bacteria > Chloroflexota > Anaerolineae > Caldilineales > Caldilineaceae > JASGTU01. The sequence goes on along the minus strand of JBJYXA010000173.1, from coordinate 118 downwards.
CCGACATCGTAGGACGCATGACCTCATTCCTCGAGGATGTCCTGGGTAAGGGCGTTGCCCTGTGCAAGGATACGCCCAACTTCATCGCCAATCGAATGCTGGCATTCGTGCAGAGCGA
>JBJYXA010000172.1:0-4049 GCA_046259705.1 Caldilineaceae bacterium | reverse complement strand
AACAAGCGATCTCGAAAGGGGCTCAGTATCGAATAGTGGAAACCTGGGTCAGTCAACGGCAAACCCAGTAGGTACTTCCAGTCAATACGGCTGCGAACACCCTCTGCCGCTTGCCGATCGGTCAGGCCTTCCATATATTGCAGCACTGTCACTATCGCCAGGATAGCTGGCGATTCACCAGCCTGGCCTTGCGGCGAGAACAACGCTACGAAATCGCCATCATTGAACAGTGGCCCCAGTTCATCACGCATCGTCATATAGGTATTCCCCTGCGGGAATGCATCTCGGGCAACTCGCGCGGTTTCTTCGGGTATATCGAAGCTATGAGGTTGGGATAGTGACATTTTCATCTCCTCTCCGATTTTCCTGATATTATGCCTCATCATCCCAATTTGTCACCCCGCCTGCCCCTGCCCGATGAAAGAGTGGCTCAACATAAGAATGCCCAACAAAGTCCTATAATTACCCATTGATGACAATTAGAAATGCCCACTAGGAAGATCGGTTGAGCCGTTGTAAACTGGCCTCAGAACCAAGGAGGCCATCGACAATGACAGCAACCGACGCCCAAGTGAGGATTATCATGCGAGAAAGAGAAAAAGGTCGTACCCTGGAACAGGCCGCAGCCAGCGCCAATCTGTGCAGTCGCAAGACGGCGGCCAAATACGAAAGGCTGGGAAAACTGCCCAGCGAACTGAACCAACCTCGTCAGTATCGCACGCGTCTCAATCCCTTTGAAGAAGACTGGCCCACCGTGAAAGGAATGCTGGAAGATGCCCCCAACTTGGAAGCCAAGACCCTGTTCGTGTGGCTTTGCGAGCAGCATCCTGGTCGTTACCAAGAAGGACAATTGCGCACCTTTCAACGCCACGTCGCCACCTGGCGGGCTTTGAACCAGAAGCAGGTCGCCGTTCTGAGACAGGTTCACCGGCCAGGCGAGGTGCTTCAGACTGATGGCACCTGGCTCACCGAACTCGGCGTGACGATCCAGGGACAGCCGTTCAAGTGCATCCTGATTCACTGCGTGCTACCCTACTCGAACTGGGAGTGGGGGCGCATCGCTCAATCCGAGTCGCTGGCGGCCCTGCGACTGGGACTGCAAAGCACATTGATCAAACTCGGACACGTGCCCAAGTATCATCGAACCGACAACAGTGGCGCGGCGACCTACTGGCCAGGGGCCAAGGCCCAAACCGGGAACAAACGGGAGTACACCGACGGTTATCTGCAGGTGCTGGAGCTCTATGGTCTCGAACCTCAGACCACCAACCTCGATTCCCCTCACGAGAACGGCGACGTCGAATCGTCAAACGGCGGGCTCAAGCGCGCCATCGAGCAATACCTTCTCCTACGTGGGAGCCGTGATTTTGAGTCCATCGAAGCCTACGAAGATTTCTTGTTCGACGTGATGGAGCGCCGGAACCGCTCTCGGGAAGAACATCTGGCTGAAGAGCTGGCAACGATGAAGCCACTGACTGCTACGCCATTGGCGACCAACAGCCAGGTGCGCGTCCGGGTCACACGCGGAAGCCTGATCCGGGTGCAGAAAAACGTCTACTCGGTGCCAACCAGCCTGATCGGTCGCTGGGTGACCGTGCAAGTCCACGAGTGGCACCTGGATGTGTACTACCAAACCCATCTGGTAGCCACTCTCCCCCGCCTGATCGGCGAAAAACAGCATCTCGTCAACTATCGTCACGTGATCGACAGCTTGATCCGCAAGCCTGGAGGCTTCCGCGACTATCGCTACCGGGATGACCTCTTCCCATCTCTGGTCTTTCGTCGCGCCTGGGAACGCTTGAACCAATGGCAATCCCCGCGCAAAGCAGACATTGCCTATCTGCGCATCCTCCGGCTGGCTGCCCGAAAGATGGAATCCGAGGTCGCCGCTGCCCTGGAGCGACTCCTGGCGACGACAGGCCGGTGGGATGAGACCAACGTGGAGGATATGCTCCAGCCTGAACCGATTCACGTACCTCAGCTCACGTGTGGTCAAGTCCATTTGCACCAGTATGATCAACTCCTCTTGGAGGCGTGTCATGGCGCTTGACGTGATTCACACCTACTGCAAGGCCCTGCGTCTGCCTACGGTTTCTCGGGTGGTCGAAGATGCGCTGTCCACAGCTCAACGAGAGGATTGGTCGTTGGAGACATTTCTGCATCATCTCCTGGAACAGGAGATGGGCGGACGGCGCGAACGCCGGATCACCCGTCTGATCAAAGCCGCTCATTTCCCTCCGGGAAAAACGCTACAGACCTTCGAACAAAAGCGATTGCCCCTTCGTATCCGGCGTCAAATCACACAGCTCTCTGAAGGAGGATTCATCGACCGGGCTGAGAACATCTTGATCTTCGGGCTGCCGGGTACTGGGAAAACCCATCTGGCCACCGCGTTGGGCTTCGAATGGGTACAGCGCAACTACAGCGTCTTGTTCATCCCCACTTTCAAGCTGGTTGGTGGACTGCTGCGCGCCAAGCGAGATTATGAACTGGAGCGCGAGCTGCGCCGCCTGGACCGCTTCCAGGTCGTCATTCTGGATGACCTGGGATACGTCCAACAAAGCCGGGAGGAGATGGAAGTCCTATTCACTTTTCTGGCCGAACGGTATGAACGCCGCAGTGTGGTTATCACCTCCAATCTGGTTTTCTCTGAATGGGATCAGATATTCAAGGATCCCTTGACCACGGCGGCCGCCATCGACCGTGTGGTCCATCACAGCATCATCATCGAGTTCGGTCGTGAGATGAAGAGCGTTCGTGCGGAAGAAGCTGCACGGCGCAATGGTATTCGGTTGGACGGCCCTGGTGCTGTCCAGGACGCCGAGAGTTGACTTCTCGGCATGGGCATTTCTAATTGTCGCCGATGTCCATTTCTAATTGTCGTTTGACACACGGCAACAGAATAGAGGTGACGTATGATGGATATAGCAGTTCGCCCTATCCGCACGGCCAGAGAGCGGCGCGCTTTTCTGACCCTTCCCTGGCGCGTCTACAAAAACGATCCGCTATGGATACCGCCACTGCTACCCGAGCGCGCCAAGACGATCGCCCCTGAACGCGGTCCATTCTTCAAGCGCGGCGGCGAGGCCGAGTTCTTTGTCGCCTGGCGGGATGGCGAACCGGTGGGCACCATCTGCGCGGCGGAGGATGGCCCGACGAACGAAATGTGCGACACGCAAGATTGCGTGTTCGGCTTCCTTGAGTACGTCGAGGATTATGCCGTCTTTGAGGCTTTGGTCAATCGCGTCATCGAGTGGGGCAAGTCGCGCGGTCTGAACGCGCTCTTTGGCCCGTTTAACCTGGATTACGAGGACGGCTACGGCGTGCTGATCGAAGGGCTCGACCGCCCACCGGCGCTGCTGTGCGGGCACACGCCGCCTTACTACCAGGGCTTTATGGAGCGCTTTGGATTCCAACCGGCGCGGGCGGATAACATCGCCATGGTCATCGATATCGATAAAGACACCCCCGCCCTGCAGCGACTCTCCCGCCTGGCAGAAAGGGTGCGCAAGAAGGGCACGATCGTCCTGCGAGAGGCCGACCTGACACATTGGGACGACGAGATCGACCGGATTCACCATCTGCTAAACGCCGCGCTGTTCCACCTAGACAATCACATCGGCTGGCACAGGGAGTCGGTGGAGGCCCTAGTCAACCCCTTCCGGGATATCGCCGATACCGAGTTGATCCTGTTTGCCGACGTCGCAGGAGAGACGGTGGGATGGCTGCCCGGGATCGCTAACCTGAACGAGGTCTTTGCACACGTCAACGGGCTGCGCTACCCGTGGAACTATGTGCCGCTATTGTGGCACATGCGCCGCCAGACCGAGAGCCTGACGGTCAAGAGTGTCTTGGTGCTGCCCAAGTACTGGCGGACGGGCGTCGCGGTGCTGCTCTTTGACGAAATGGCCAAGAGGGCCAGGGCGAAGGGGTACAAGTGGATCGATCTATCGATCACTTCAGAAGATAACCCCCAGACCCTCCTCATCGGCGAACACATGGGGGCCAAGATCTACAAGCGCTGGCGCGTTTACCGGCTGGCTATATGA
>JBJYXA010000171.1:0-2399 GCA_046259705.1 Caldilineaceae bacterium | reverse complement strand
CGGCTACCAGCCGCCCGACATCCAGATGGACGACATCACCTTTCTTGCCTTGCACATTCTGTGAAACGGTTGGCAAATCCCTTGCTGCGCGAGGACGCACTGTGGAACCGGCCGGGCCGTACGGAAACCGTCCCTGCACCTACCGTCCAAACCAGCCCGAGCTGGCTCGGCTACTAGCCAGCTAACAGACGCAAGGTCACCCTACCCAGACTGACGCTGCGTTCACGCTCCAATTTCCTTCACCATCGTTGGGACACTCACCGCATCGGGCATGCGTTGACATAGCGCGGTTTTGGGGTATCATTGCCGTGAACCTCGCATCGTTACCCATCGACGCCGGCATCCCACGTTACCCAGGTTCAATCGTCCAAAGCGCACCGCTCGGTCGACGCGTCCGGTTGTTTGCGAGTGTTCTCCTAAGGAGAAACAATGATGTCAGAAACTGCCGTTGCACCCTCTCGGATCGCAATTGCACTGCTAACCGACCTTCCGCTGAACGAGCCCGTTGACCTCTCCGTGAGCGACGTGCAACTGGTCGCCATCCATACGAACGATGGTGTGCGGCTCTACGAGGGTCGCTGCCTGCACCAGGGCACCCTGTTGGGCGAAGGCACTGTCGAAGGCAATGAGCTGGTCTGCCGCGCCCACGGCTGGCGCTACGATGTCGCCACCGGCGCGCGGATCGGCCATCCCCGGATCTGCCTGCAGCCTTTCACCGCCACGATCCAGGACGGCCAAGTCTGGGTAGACCACGACCAACTGGCCGCGTGGCGACGGAGCGCTGTCGCCACCCCGACGGCAGCAACCACGCGCAAGATGCGCGCAGTCACCGACCTGCCCGGCCCAGCCGGAGTCCCCCTGCTGGGCAATCTGCTCCAGATTGATGTCTCCACCTACCACCAACAGCTAGAACGGTGGAGCGCCGATTACGGGCCGATCTATCGCTATCAACTGGCTGGGCGCCAATATATCGCGGTGAGCGACCCTGACCTCATCGCCGAAGCGCTGCATGAGCGCCCCGATCGCTACCGCCGCTTCAGCGCGATCGAGTCGGTCTTCAAGGAAATGGGCGTGCACGGCGTCTTTTCGGCGGAGAAGGAGGAGTGGAGACGCTATCGCAAACTGGCGATGGAAGCGTTGAGCAACCGCCACCTGCGCCAGTTCTTCCCGACGCTCCACAAGGTCTTGGGTCGCCTCAAGACGCGCTGGGAAAGGTCAGCCGCGCAGGCAGAGGCGGTCGATGTCCAAAAGGACCTGATGCGCTTCACCGTGGATGTGACAACCACGCTGGCTTTTGGCATTGACATGAACACGGTTGAGGATGAGGGCCGGGCGCTACAACGCCATCTGGAGAAGCTCTTTCCCATGCTGGCGCGACGGGTGATCTTCCCCTTTGCCTATTGGCGCTACTTCAAGCTCGCACCTGACCGCGAGCTGGACAAGGCGCTGGCGGAACTGGACCGTATCGTCTCGGACCTCGTGGCCAAGGCGCGGCAACGCATGGTGGAGCAGCCTGAGTTGTTCCTACACCCCACCAATTTCCTCGAAGCCATGCTCGCGGTACAGGAACAGGACGAGGAACGTTTCACCGACACCGAGATCGTGGGCAACGTCTATACCATGCTGGCCGCGGGCGAAGACACCACCGCCAACACCCTGGCCTGGATGTTGCACCTACTTTGCCAAAATCCTGATTCCATCTCCAAAGCGCGCGCCGAAATCGACGCCGTCTTGGGTAGCGACACACTGGTCAACGATGTTGGCGACGTCGACAAGCTCGTGTATGTCGATGCCGTCTCCCGGGAGACCATGCGACTGCGTCCGGTCGCGCCGATCATAGCTGTTCTGGAGACCAACGAGGCAACATCGCTTGGCGACCTTTCCCTCCCCCAGGGAATATACGTCACCTTATTGGGACGACCCGGTACGCGCCGTGCTGATCACTTTGCTGATCCGTTGGCCTTCCGTCCTGAGCGCTGGCTTGAGGACTCCACCTTGTCGCCGCACGACGGCGACGTCTCCATGCCGTTTGGCTCGGGGCCGCGGCTCTGTCCCGGTCGCAACCTGGCGCTGTTGGAGATCAAAGCGGCGCTGGCGATGATCCTACGCAACTTTGACATTGTCCACGCCAGCGACCCTGCCCAGGTGGACGAGGTCTTCGCCTTCAGCATGGTACCCACGAATCTGCGTATCCGCTTCACCCCGCGAGCGTAAACAGCGGTACACGCTTTGGATTCACACGAGCTGGCGCCCGGCCAGGTGTATGAATACGAGATTGGCGTGGGCGTCACGAGCAATGTGTTTCGTGCCGGCCACCGCCTGCGGCTGGATGTGTCATCCTCCGACTTCCCGCGCTTTGATTGCAACCCGAACACGGGCCATTCCATCGGGGTGGACAG